>JBOHQZ010000687.1:0-4106 GCA_050732275.1 bacterium | reverse complement strand
GCATCGAGACTTTTCCCGCGCACGACGTGTGGGTGATTCGCCACGGTGAGCGCGAGCGTTTGGTGCCGGCGGTGGAGGCTTTCATCAAAGAAGTGGACGTGCAAAATCGGCGCGTGGTCATTGCGCCAATTCCCGGTTTGTTTGAAGATACGGAGTAAAAAGCCCGCGGCCACAGGCTTTGGCTTTTTGTGCTTGCTGCAAAACAACGCTAAAGCCCCGATGCTCGTTATCTTGTTGTTGAAGGAAAATCGGGGCACTCCGAAATTGCTATGAAGATTCATATTGTCACGACGTTTCCGAAGTTCTTTGAGAGCCCGCTCGACGAGAGTATGATGAAGCGGGCACGCCAGCGCGAAGTGGTCCAAATTCATGTCCACGATCTGCGGGATTTTACGGCCGACAAGCATCGCAGCGTGGATGATTATCCGTATGGCGGCGGCCCGGGCATGATCATGAAGCCGGAACCATTTTTTGCGTGCGTCGAGCACATTCGCGCGGCGCACGATCTTGCCGCAGCGCGAGTCATTCTGTTGTCCCCGCAGGGAGAAACGTTTTCACAAAAAAAAGCCAACGAGCTGGCCCGGGAGCCGGCGCTGATTTTTTTGTGCGGCCACTACAAAGGCATCGACGAGCGCGTGCACCAACATCTGGCCACGGAAGAGCTGTCGATCGGCGATTACGTGCTCACCGGCGGCGAGCTGCCGGCGTTGGTGGTGATCGACGCGGTGGTCAGGCTCATGCCCGGCGTGCTGGGCGATCTGGATTCGGCAGTGGGCGATTCGTTTCAAAGCGGCATGCTGGATTATCCGCATTACACGCGGCCGGAAGAATTTCGCGGCCGGCGCGTGCCGGAGGTGCTGATGTCCGGGCATCATGCGCGAATCGCGCAATGGCGGCGCGAGCAGGCCGAAGCGCGCACCCGCGAGCGGCGCGCGGATCTGCTGAAATCGTGAAAGCGTTCGTAGTAGCCCCTTCAGGGGCCGAACATCTCGAGTCACCAAGACAAGCTTAAATAAATTTTTGACGTGAGTTTTTGTAAAATAACTTTCGTGATAACTTCTCAATAGTTGTGGACGCCCGACGGCCTCATGCCTAAAGGCAACACTACGAACTCAATAATTATCAACGCGAATACAAAGGAGGAACGACCCATGGACAGGCTACAGGCTTTGACGGCCAACCAACTCAAAAATGACGTGCCGGACTTTCGTCCGGGCGACACGATTGCCGTTCATCACAAGGTGGTGGAAGGCGACAAGGAGCGGACGCAGATATTTGAAGGCGTGGTCTTGCAGCGCCACGGCAGCGGCATCAGCGAGTCCTTTACGGTGCGCAAAATTTCCGACGGCGTCGGTGTCGAGCGCATCTTTCCGCTGCACTCCCCGAATATCGAAAAGATCGATCATCTCCGCAAAGGCAAAGTGCGCCGGGCGCGTTTGTATTATTTGCGCGAGCTGCGCGGCAAAGCCGCGCGGATCAGCGAGAAGAGGTGAATTATGCAGCAAACCGGAAAAAACCGCTATTGCCCAAGTTGGTGATAGCGGTTTTTTTTTAGTGGCGTGGGCTACCGCCCGGGCGGTTACCTGATGATGCCTTACTTTTTATTTAAAGTTTTTATTTAAAGTTTGCATTGACAATCTTTAAAAATTTTCGTAAAATAATGGACTTTCTCCAAAAATGGAGAAACCGGCGGCTGTGAGCAAAGCAGGAGAGTTGAAGCGTGCAAGATCATGCGGGCGAAAGTTCCGGGGCCAATCTTTTTGATCGCCACCCGGCGGCGAGTTTGGGCTTTGGCATTGTCGAGATCTTGCGTTCCGCGCGCCACGCCATCAGCTTGCGTCTGCTCGCCATCCAGATTGCCGCTTATGCGCCGGCTTATGCGATATACTTTTTGTTGACCTGCTTGAGCTGGTTGCTGGCCGGCCGGGCGCCGGCGAGCGTGTGGGCGGAGTGGGGATTGCTGCCGTGTTTTTTCGTTGGCGAGCAACCACGTCCGCTATGGTCGTGGATGGTTTATGGCCTCGGCCTTGCCGCTTTGGCCATCGCCTTCTTGGCGTCGAATGCCGCGGGCAGCCACTTGTTGTGGATGAAATGGCGCGGCCAGTACGCCTGCTCCGTCCGTGAGGCTTTTGACTTCGCGTTCGCCAAAATGAGCGCCATCGTGATGGCGCCAGCGGCGATTTTCTTCGTGATCGCCTTGTTCGCCGGCGGGGGTTGGCTCATCGGCATGCTGGGCCGGATTCCTTATCTGGGCGAGCTTCTCGTCACCGGTTTCGCGTGGTTGTGGATGCTGGCGGCGCTCGTGTTGCTGCTGATGATCGCCGCCGCCGCCCTGGCCCTCATTATGGCTCCGGCGATCGTCGCCATCACCGAAGCCAACGCGGTTGAAGCGATCTTTCAGACCGCGAGCATATTTTGGCGGCGACCGTGGCGTTTGCTGCTCTATCTTGCCGGGGTTGTTGCCGTAGCCATTGCCGGACTGATCGTCTCGGCGTTTCTGGTCACTTGTGCTTTTTTGGTGATGGATGCTTTGTTTGCAAACGCCATGGGAGCCGGTTATCAAAAGCTCTCGAGCCAAGCGCAGTATCTTTTGCAGAGCTGGAGCGTCGCCACCCGCAAGCTGCTTGCCTTCGCTCCAGGCTTGGCCTCGCCATTTCTTTTTCCACACCATGACGTCACGCCGCTCGCACTCACCCCTTGGTTCGACGTTTTGGCTCACATTCTGGCGCTTTCTCTCTTGTTCACCGCGGTGTGGGTTTTGGCCTATCCGCTGGCCATCATTAACAGCGGTCTGGCGGCAACCTTTCTGTTGCTGCGCCAAGCCCTAGAGGGTGAAAGGCCTTTTGGCGGTGAAAAAAATTTTAACGGTGAGAACTCTTTAGAAAGGTATCAAGCCGATGAACCAACTTCGCCGTGATCCCATTACCGGGATTTGGACGATCATGCTCCAGGATGGGAAAGATCTGGCCAATGTGAGGCCGCATGGTTACCGCCGGCTGCGGCACGCGCGGCCGGGAGAAACCTGCGAGTTTTGCGCGGGGCACGAGAGCGAAACGCTGCCGGAAATCTACGCCGCCCGTCCGGGCAATTCGCCGCGCAACGAGCCGGGCTGGCGGGTGCGCGTCGTGCCGGAGCGTTTTCCCGTGCTGCAGATTCATGGCGAGACCAACAACCGCGGCCTCGGCATGTACGACATGTTGAACGGCATTGGCGCGCACGAGCTTATCGTCGAGACTCCCGATCATGGAAAAATTTTGACGGAGTTTGCCGACACCGAGATCACGGATGTGCTCACGGCGTATCGCGAGCGCACGCTCGACCTCAAGCGCGATGCCCGATTTCGCTATATTCTCGTCTATAAAAGCGTCGGCGAAGGGCGCCGCGGCCCGTCCCTGCGCCATTCCCTCAGCCACATCATCGCCACGCCGATCACGCCGCTGCGCGCGCGCGAAGAGCTGCTGAACGCGCAGCAGTTTTTTTTGCTCAAAGAGCGCTGCATCTTTTGTGACATGATCCGGCAGGAGGTGGAAGATTCCCAGCGCCTGATCGCAGAAAATGAGAGCTTCGTGGCGCTCTGCCCGTTTGCCTCGCGCGCGCCGTTTGAAATTTGGCTTTTGCCCAAACGCCACGAAACTTTTTTTGAATGGAGCAGCGAGCTGCCGGCGCTCGCCAAGCTGCTGAAGCTCGTGCTCATGAAGGTGCGCCACGCCCTTAGCGACCCGAACTATGTGATGATCATCCACTCCGGCCCCAATCTTTTGGCCGGCCGGCAGCGCGGCTATTGGAAAACCGTCGAGCGTGACTTTCATTGGCATCTCGAGATCACACCCCGTTTGCGCGGTGCCATCGATTTTGACAGCGTCGCCGGCTTTCAAGTGAACTGGGTGCCACCGGAGAAAGCCGCCGAGCTGCTGCGGCAATCCACCGTGTAACCCCTGCGGGCGCAGCCCGTCGGCCCGACTGGGCTTTTTATTAATCAATTCAACTCTATCGGATCGATATCATGCACAAACCCCTTGTTGCAGTTTTGCTCGTCGCCGTGACAATTTCCTGTTGGGCGTTCCAAAACAACCAGACGCCGCAACAGCCAAATGGCGGCAACGGCA
>JBOHQZ010000686.1:0-4108 GCA_050732275.1 bacterium | reverse complement strand
ATGCTCACCAGCAGGTCTTCGTGATGAAGCGCGGGCAACTCTTCCCGCGCGCTGATGACGCGCGGCACTTTGTTGGAGTTGCGAAACAACAGCCGATCGGTGTCCGCCATGTTCGCGATGATCTTGTGCGAGTTCATCTCTTCCAGGCGCACCGGACAGTAACGCGCGTTCATGGTCTCGGAAATGCTCTCGCGCAAATCAAAGCCCAAAAGCTGCGGGCCAAAAACGTAGAGCGAAGTTTGGCTGAGATAAGCGGGCTGAAAAAACGGCAACGCCTGGATATGATCGTGATGGGTGTGGCTGAGCAGGATCGATAAAACCAGCGCTTTTTCGGCGTCTGAAGAGTTGGGGCTGCCGCCGTTTTGCGTGCGGTATTCCGAAAGAATAGCGTCGCCGAGACCGATGATGCCGGTGCCGGCGTCAAAAATGATGCGGTGATAGGGATTGCGAATTTCAACGCAGGAGGTGTTGCCGCCGTATTTTACCGTCTTCGGTCCGGGCACGGGATAACTTCCACGCACGCCCCAAAATTTCACGACGAGTTCGCCCTTCGACGAACTGCCCCCATTATTTGAAGTATCCGCTTGGACTTGATCTACCGCACGCATGTCTTCCTGAGCAGAGCCCTTCTTCGGATGCGCTGCCGAAGGGAGGTTGCTAATGGCCATAAGTTCCTCTTGAGCTGCACGGAAAAATCAATGATAAAAGAAACAAGCAATGCTTTCCTCCCTCGCCGTGTTCTTGACATTTGCTTAAGAAAATTTGAAAACTTTGCCGAGAATGGTCTTGCCTTTTTCGTCCTCGGCATGTGCCGCGTTGATTTGCTCAGCCAGACGCGCGGCGATTTGTCGAAACGCTTCCTTCACCGGCGAATCGGCTTTCTGCGCCACCACCGGCTCGCCTTGATCGCCGCCCTCGCGAATGCGGATGTCGAGCGGCACTTCACCGAGAAAAGGCACGCTAAACTTCTCCGCTGCGGCTTTGCCGCCGCCGTGGGAAAAAATCTCGGTGCGTTCGCCACAGTGGGGACAAGCAAAGTAGCTCATGTTCTCAATCAAACCTAGCACCGGCACTTCGACTTTGCGGAACATGTTGATGCCTTTTTTTGCGTCGCTCAACGCCACATCCTGCGGCGTGGTCACAATGACGGCGCCGGTAAGCGCGACGGATTGCGAAAGCGTGAGCTGGGCATCGCCGGTTCCGGGCGGCATATCGACGATCAAATAATCCAACTCGCCCCATTCAACGTCGGTGAGGAATTGCTGGATCATGCGCCCGACCAACGGGCCGCGCCAAATTACCGCGGTGTCGCCTTGATTGACGAAACCGATGGAAACGATTTTCAAGCCGTATTTCTCAATCGGCGCGATTTTTCCGGAAGGCGCGCCGGCTAATTGTTTGCCTTCAGTGCCGGTCATCATCGGCACGTTGGGGCCGTAAATGTCGGCATCCAAGAGACCGACTTTGGCGCCGGTTTGCGCCAACGCGACGGCAAAGTTCACAGCGACGGTCGATTTGCCGACGCCGCCTTTGCCGCTGGCGACGGCGATGATATACTTGGCGCCGGGCACCGCAAGGCGGCTCGGCTGTTGTGGAGGAGGTGTTGCTAAAGGCAATCCTTTTTGCTGGAAGTCAGCCATGAGATTCTCATTATAAAGTTCGTGTCAAGGTCATCTTGGAATCAAGAGGCGGCTCTGATCGTTGTGGATTATATTCCGCCTGCCAACCGAATACTTCGCCTTGCCACGTTTTTCCCTTCGCGTGCAATTTAGCAGCAAATTCCCTAACCTCATCGAGGTTTGGAATGGCAAGTGGCATGCTAATCCGTAAGTTGAAATTCCCGTTCCATTTCCTCAAGTGATAATTTCTTGCCCGCTCTTAACTCTTTCCTCGATTTTTCGATAATTCCCATAAACTCAGGATTAGTGCTTAGCGATAGCCATTCCAAATCCGAACTGTCTACATTTTTTAAGGAAATAATAGCAGCGACTGGTTCGTTATCAGAGGTCAACACGATGATGTCGTCGCGCAACTCTTTGGCGTACTCATATAGCGGCCTGGACGCCTGCGCGATCTCCAGAGTTATCATAATTGCACCACCTTTCCGGCTATCAGTAATCGGTTTCCTTCTTTGATGCCAATTGCTAAAATTTCGACAAGATTTTGGTCATCAGGTGATAAATCATAAAAGACACGGAGATCGCCTATGCGAAGTTCCCACGGCGCAACTGGGTTGTCTCCGATATATTTCCTATTTTTTGTTTTCACCAAAGGCTCATGAACGAGTTGCTTTTTAATGGACTCAAAAGTGATTGCGCGTTGATAAGCAGTCAAGCTTTTCAAATGCTCCTTAGTGGAGTCGGCGAAATCAATTTTAAATGCCATACCTTGCTCTAATGCAACTGAAAAACCACATAAAACAAAAGAAACAAACCTGCCGCCAAATCTCCCAGCGTGAGAAACATAGCGATGCGGTGCAACGTGGCGAAACTCGCGCGCGCCGGTGAATCAGCCGGTGCGCTGTCGAAGCAGCCGATAACTTGGCGCAGTTCGTCCATCCGTGGATTCAGATAAAAATATTGCCCCATCCAACTGCCGGACAGGAAAAAGATCGCGACGACTTCCGCGAGTGAGGGTGCAGGCAATAGGCCCTCGGAAGAGCGCGAGGTGCTGAATGCTACCAATCCCAATATAAAAAATATTTTCCAAATGTCAAACGTTTTCAAATACGTACCGACGAGCGTGCCGGCGCGGCTTGCCGACGGCACGAACTGGAAGGTTTTGGGGGTCACAACAAAGGCGAGCACGAAAGCGCCACCCACCCACAACGAGAGGGTGGTCAAATAAAGGTACAAAGCGATACGCTCAAACATGATGATGCGAATTTCCTCCTGAGGGTTACGAAGTCCTGTTCGAAGCTTTAACAACAACTCGGAAACTGATCAAGCCACTTGAAAAGATATTCCGTGTCTACAACGGTTTTAATGGCCATACCCTTATCGGGTTTTAGCATATTTCGCGCGTCGATACTCGCGTATGCGCCGGTCTAAATCCTTTTCGTCAATGCCGCCTCGCGCTTGCACTTCCTGTTGAATCTCTCGAACCAATTTCTTGAGCTCCTGTCGCTTGCGGTCATCCTTATCTAAATAAAACTCAAGTGCTGCATTGAGAACCGCCGTTAAGTTTCCTTTAAATCGCTTGTTGGCAATCTCTCGGACCGACTCGGATAGCGGCGGAGAAAGCTGTAAAGTGACTTCCATAATTTGCCTCAGATAATGACCCAATTATGCCACTTGAAACGATACTCCCAAAGGCTGAAACTCTTCGGTTTCTTGGCGTTCCAACTTAGCACGAACCTCCTCGAAGCGCCTGATCGTTTGTGTTGAATATAAGCGTTCACCGCAACGCAGACAGACTTCGGCGCGTACTTTTAAAACAGCAGTATGAATCCCACCACGCAAGATTTTTTCTACTTCTTTCTCGATTAATTCCCCTCCACAAACAGGACACTTTTCGAATGGCATCATGATTTCTTTCTCCTTTCTCGCCAGTCAATCCAAAGATTAGGATCAGGCCGGTATACGGTAATCAAGACAGCCCATTGCTTTTGATCATTATACGCCCAAACACTATGAATAGGTTCATCATCCGAATAACCCAAAATCAGGCAACTCGGAAGCGGTTTATCATTCGGATAGTCTTCAATGATCTCGCCGTGAAGAACGGAGAAATAGATTTCGTCAAGTTTGAGCCCGTCGGCGTCAGCTTCTTCATCAGCATGATCGGTCACGCGCACACGGTTGGCTTGTATCGCGGCAATAATGTCAACAATATTCATCCCTCTCCTTCTCCGTTTATTTCATCTCCGCAATAATCGCCTCCGCCATCTCCATTGTCTTGGCCTTGCCGCCGAGATCGGGCGTCAGCACTTTGCCTTGCTGCGTCACCTGATGGATAGCTTGGCGGATTCGTTGCGCGGTTCGCATTTGCCCAATATGCTCCAGCATCAATATACCGGACAAGAGTATGGCTAGCGGATTTGCAATGCCTTTTCCGGCAATATCCGGCGCGCTGCCATGAACCGCCTCGAAAACGGCGTATTTGTCGC
>JBOHQZ010000685.1:0-4108 GCA_050732275.1 bacterium | reverse complement strand
AGCGCGTGTACTACCGGATGGTTCCAGGCAAAGACGATGAGACCACGGCTGCTCAATCCCAAAGCGAATTCTTCGGAAAGCATCGTTTGCATGAACGGCGGCAGCGATTGGCTCATCTCGCGTATCGCGCCTTCGATGTTGATGCTGCTGACGATGGCGCAAATTAGCACCTGAAAACCGGCAAGAACCAGACCGATCACGGCGAGAAAAAGCCGATGCCGTTTAAGCAGCCGGCGCAGTAGATTGATCGCGATCATTATAGTAATGCGCAAAAATATCCTCCAATTCTGGCTCGGGAAAAACGAGATGCTCGATTTGATGATTGGCGAGCTGGCGCACGAGCGGGTTGATGTCGCCGCTCACGAAAAGTGTCAGCACGTCATCGCGGGTTTCGGCGCGAACAATGCCCGGCAAATTTTCAAGCGGTGAAACCGTGCCGGCAAAGCGGATCGTCATGCGCCGCACCATCTTCTCGCGCAATTTGGCAATCGACTCGAGCGCGATCAGCTCGCCGGTACGCAAGATGGCGACGCGCTGGCAGAGATTTTCGACCTCGGACAAGATGTGCGAAGAGAAAAAGATCGTTGTGCCGCGCCCGGCCAATTCTCTGATCAATTCGATGAAAGCGCGCTGCATCAACGGGTCGAGACCGATGGTCGGCTCGTCGAGCAGCAACAAGTCGGGCTGATGTTGCATGGCGATCACCAGGCCGAGCTTTTGGCGGGTGCCGTGCGAGAGTAGCTTGACGCGGCGGCGCAACGTTTCCGCATCCAATGCCAACGCTTCAAGCAAGCGCTCTCGCCACACCGGTGGATGCAGCGGCCGGAAACGCGCAAAATAGTCGAGCAGTGCTTGTCCGGTCATATCGCCGTACAAACTCAGCTCGCCAGGAAGAAATCCCAGGCGTTGGCGCATCGCCATGCTGTGGTGCGACGACGGCGCCACGCGCTTGCCGAAAATTTCAACTTCACCGGCAGTCGGATGTGCGAGTCCGAGAAGCAATCGCAGGGTCGTGGTTTTGCCGGCGCCGTTCGGGCCCAAATAACCAAAGATCTCGCCGGTTTCCACCGCGAAGCTGACGTTGTGGAGCGCGGTCACCTGGTGGTAGCGCTTGGTAAGATCGCGCAATTGTAAGCAGGTTGTATTCACAAATTCGACTTGCACCCCTTCCAAGAAGCTTGAGGTTTATTACAGTACGAACTTCATCGAAGTTAACAGGTTTTTTGGGGTCCGTGTCTGTCCATAAAGTCCGTGGCTAAACTGTCTCACTCTTCAGTTTTGTAATTGAATGTTTCAGCGTGGTACAAAGAGAGCTTAAAGAATTTTGCTCGTGCATGCAGGCGCGCGTTGAATTTTTAAGCAAAACCAGCGTTTTCAAGCACGATGTTAGCCATTTTTAACGGCTTAAGGGGTTAGCGAAAGTTTACAAAGCCAGTCGAACTGATGGCATGAGACTTGTAAAGATAAAAACCATACAAGGGAAGACAAAAGCTGGTGACTTACGGATATGTGTGCCAGCTCCCTTCTTTAAGATACAAGCAGTATTGTTTATACAGTTTTCCATCCACCCCTCCTTTCCTGGAACGGCGGAGACAATTTATCGTTTCCGCCGTTTTGTTTTTACCTTTTACGAATATCAATCGAGCCGTTAGTTGTTCGGAGAGTGACACGCCCCAAACTTGACGCGCCG
The DNA here is from genome assembly GCA_050732275.1 of bacterium. GTDB lineage: Bacteria > Zhuqueibacterota > Zhuqueibacteria > Zhuqueibacterales > Zhuqueibacteraceae > Zhuqueibacter. The sequence continues at coordinate 2,418 of JBOHQZ010000685.1, read as the reverse complement.
GCTTGCCCGATGCGGCCTTCCAAATGCGTGCGGCGCAATCTTCCTTGTACCGTCATTGGAAAATCGCAATCGACGTGGCCGTTGGTGGTGCTCGCCGTAATGTCAGCCGTGAAATCGGCCGGAAATTCCGCTTCGATGCGGCCATTGGTGGTGGCAAAGCGCATCGTCTCGCCGGGTTCCACTTTTACCAGTGAAACTTCGATGGCGCCGTTGGTGGTCTCGGCATTGACGCTGCCGGCGGCATTGATCACGACGACACGGCCATTTGTCGTTTCCAGGTCGGCCCGGCCGGAAATATCCTGCGCGCGAACTTCGCCGTTGACGGATTGCGCGGTGAGCTGCACTTGCGCCGGCACGGTGATCCAATATTTGACTTCGACGTTGACATCGCCGCCGCTGAAGAGCCAATCAAAAAAGCCGCCGTCGTGCCGCTTCGGCAAACGCGTATCCACGTCGACATACCCATTGCCTTCGCGAATATTGATCTCGATCTCTTTCATGATCTGCTCGGCTTCACCGCGGCCGCGGGCGCGCACGATTTTTTCGGCTTCGATTTTGACTTCATTGCGATTCCACGAGGTGATCTGAACGGAGCCGTTGGTGTTCTTCAAGCGGAACTCGCCGCCGCTTTTCAGCGCGCAAACTTTTTCAAAGCGCTCGCGAATCTCGCCGCCGCGCAACGGATAGCTGCCGAGCAATAGTAAGAAAAAAGTCAGGACAAACAAACGTCTGTGCATAACGCCTCCCTTGAGTAAAGAGTGGCAGTCAGCAGCGGCAGCAGCACGAAGAGATTTGCTGTTCCTGCTACTGCCAGTGCCACTGCTACTTCCACGTCAGTTTCATTTCCAGTCCCTCCGGCTTGAGAAAATCCGCTCCGTCAAAGCGCCAGACCGCGCGATGCGGCATGCGGTCGCGCGCGTTGGTGTCGATGATCTCACCGTCGGTTTCAATAACAAAGCGCAGCTCGAGGTGGTCGGCAAGCTCGTCGGCAATTTTTTCTTTCAACCATTCGCCCAACCTGCTCTCGTCGTCGGAGTGGTGATCACCGCTTGACAATGTGCGTCTCCAGGAATTTCGCCCGCCCTCTCGCCCGGCGTCGATTTCCTGGTCGTCGAACCAGCGGACACGCGCGAGATTGGCAACTTGGTCGAAGGCCACGGTGAAATATACGTGCTGTGCGTCGCCTTTGATTTTGCTCTCATAACTTTTGACGCGCACGCCCGGAGCGGAAAATTTTTTCTCGATTTGCTCGCGCATCTCCCGCTCCTTTTTGCCCAGCTTGAAACCATCCACCTCCATATCGGAATCCTCCGGGCCAAAGAAGTGTACGGCCATTTCGCCCGAGCCGTCCTTGCGGATCGTGATGGTTTCTTCGTATTCGAAGCAGCCGGCGAGAAAAATAACAAAGAGAAAAAGAAAAAATGGCGAAAGGGATTTTTTGAGACTCATAAAGCACTCCAAAGATTTTTGGCAGACGGGCCGTCTGCGTTACGTTCAGCGGCGGCGGAGATTGATGTCGCCCTCATCCGCGGAAACTTCCAATCGGCCGCGGCCTTCGCCGAGCCGGCCGCTGCGGCGCTCGGTGCGATCATGCTCGTCTGAAATGCGGGTCAGCGAAAAATCCGAGCGAATGCTGCCGCTGTTGGACTCAAGCGCCACTTCGGCGTCGGCATTAGCCGGAATGAAGAAATCGACATCCCCTTCGTCCGCCGTGATGTTCCACGTACCTTCATCGAAGCGCGTCGCCTCCAGCTCGATGTCGCCTTCGTCGCTGTTGAGCTTGCCGCCGCCGGCGTTAATCCGTAAGAGCACGAAGCCGCCCTCGTCCGTTTCACCCCATATCGAGCCTGCGCTGACATCACTCGCTCTGATCGTGCCCTCATCGCTGCCGAGCGAAAGGCGTCCGTCGTCGAGCTGCAAATTGCGGCATTCGACCTCGCCTTCGTCGGTTTGCACGGAAACGTCGCCGTGCGACAAATTCTCAGCTTCAACGTTGCCCTCGTCGCTATCGATTCTCACCTCGCCCTCGATCACTCGCACGGTGACATCGCCTTCGTCGGATTCCAAAATGAGGTGGCATTGCCGAGGCACGCGCAGCTCGAAATCGATGCGCGCGCTGTGGCGAGTGTGGCCCCAACGGTCGGGATCGAAGAGATCAAAAAAATCGCGTTTTTTTTCCTTGAACTCAGGAATCTGGCGAATGCTCAGTTGCCCCGGCTGATCGTTGATCTCCACCTGCAAATCTTCCAATCGTCTTTCCGCATCGCGACGACGGCTTTCCCAAACACGTTTGGTGTAACGCAGGAAGACTTCGTTTTTGTCCCACGATTCAACGCGAATAAAACCGGCATCACCGGTCACTTGCACTTTGCCGCCGGGGTTGAAGTCAAAAGTCCTTTCTTCGGTTTTAGTCAATTC
>JBOHQZ010000684.1:0-4112 GCA_050732275.1 bacterium | reverse complement strand
CAATTAGGCTTGCTGCAATCAAGAACGAAACGGCAAGGTGGCGCCACATGTTTTGCTCCCTTCCTCTCAGTTTGATTTTGCTACTGGGTAAAATGTATTTCAGTGAACCTCGTATTAGAGCTGTCATTCCGAAGGAATCTTTTTTTGAATCCAAGCCCAGTGCTTGAATCAAAAAACATTCCTCCGGAATGACAACCTCGTTTAGTGAACATTTACAAACCAGCAACCATCCTCATTTTCCTCCTCCCGTCACCCGCTGCTGCACCAAATCCACCGCCGCCTGTGTTGCCAACATCGCCGCATCCACGGCTTGCATCAGCCGCGATTCTTCGATAGGCAGGCGATCCAAATCATTTTTGTCGATGCAATCGCGCAAGCCCGGCAGCGTCTGCGCCGCGTAGCCGGTGTATTCGCCGGGCGCCACGTACAAATTTTTATACCACGTCCGGCCGCGCAAGCCGTCTGTAGAAATAAACGCGCGGTCGATGGACATGAGATGGCCGTTGAGCGTTTTCAAATCCAACGCTTCGAGATTGGCGGCGTTCGGCGCCAGCTTGCGCCAACTATCCGCCACTCTCACCCAATCATTGGCTTTGCGGGTAAGATCATCGAGCTGCGTGACCGGCTTGGTTTCAAGCTCCTTCAGGCTCGCTTGCACGCTGCGGATTTCTCTGCGCAATTGCCTGGCATAAGCGAGCACGTCGATCGGAAGCACCGGCCGGTCGGCGAGCGTCATCGCCATCAGCCCGGCGATTTTGGCCATCGTTGCGTGATAGGCGAAAGTCGGGTCGCCGAATTTTTCCATCCAATAAAAATTATCATACATCGAATGATAAACGCCATAAGGCCCGCCGAAATTCATCGAGATGCACGGCACGCCGGCGAAATCGAGAAACGCGGTGAAATCCGATCCGGCGCCGAGATCGTCGATCTGGACGGCGACCGTGTCAAGCCTTGCCCAGCTCGGCTCGACCTTTCTCTTTTTGTTTTCATTTTGCCGATGCCACCATTGGCTCACAACGCTGCGGCCGCTTTTGGGGTCGCTCACCAAGCCGGTAATCTGCTGGACGAACGTGCGCAAGGACGGCGAGGCGCCGGCAAAAAATTGGTCGCCGCTGACTGCCGCATCGATATTTACATACGCGACGACATTGCGCGACGTGAGCGTTTTGTGATGCTCCACCCATTCCGTCGAGCCGAGCAAGCCGTGTTCTTCGCCGTCCCAGCTCGCAAATTGAATCGTGCGGCGCGGACGATAACCTTGCTGAACCAGCTCGCCGAGCGTGCGCGCCATTTCCAAAAGCGCCGCTGTGCCAGAGTTGGGATCGACTGCACCATACGTCCAAGCATCGCGATGATTGCCGACGATGACGATATTCTCCGGCTCGTCGCTGCCGCGCAACGCGCCGATGACGTTCCAAATCGGGCGGATCTGATAATCCATCACCGTTTCGAGCTGCAGCGCAGCCGGACCGGGGCCGATATGATAAGCAAACGGCAATCCGCCTTGCCAACCGTTGGGAACATTCGGGCCAGCGAGATGCCGCAAAATTTTTTCCGCATCGCCGTATGAAATGGGTAGCGAAGGAATGCGCGGCAAATTTTTGGCGCGCTCGGCAGCGTTGCGTTCGGCGGCGCCGGTTGCACCCCAACCCGGCGTCAGCGGATCGCCGGGATATAAAAATAAATACTGCACCGAGCCGCGTTGAATTCCCGTTTCGGGACGCATCGGCCCGTAAGGATAAACGTCGCCTTGCATGTAACCGTCGTCAGCCGGATCGGAATAAATCAACACGCCGGCGGCCTTGCGCTCTTCGGCAACGCGCACTTTGACGCCGCGAAAGACTTTGCCGTAACGCACGAGCACGATGCGGTCGCGCAGGGAGATGCCGAGTTTATCAAGCTGGCCATAATCTTCCGGCAGGCCGTAGTTGGCATAAACCACCTGGCCTTCAGCCGCACCGCTCGGCGAGTAAGCGTGAAACGGCGGAATGATGTCCGGACCAAACGAATCTTTATCGCCGGCGAAACCGGCTTCCGGAGTGGGGCCGGTGAACTGAATCGGCTGCGTAATTTTAAATTCGACTTTTTTAGGATACGGCAGATAAACGTCGTAGCTCGGCATTTCAACAGTTAGCCCGTAGGACTTGAATTTTTTCATGACGTATTCTGCCAGAACATAGTCCTGCTCGGAGCCGGCGACATGCGGTTCTTCGGTGAGATGCATCAAGAAAGCGCGGCAACTATCGGGACGCGGCAGCTCGAGAAAACGGCTGTGCCAGTTGGGGGATTGTGCGCGCGCCGGTATGACGGTGATTAAAAAACTCAGCAACAAAAACTGCAACGCATTAAATCGGTGGGAACAACCTGCCCACTGCGGGAATTTGTTTAGGTTTTTCATATTGGCCTTTAAACTGGTTTTCGTATTTCAGAAATATAACATTATCGGCGCAGATTTTCAAGCGATTTAATGTATGATTTTATTTTCCCATAAATCACGCAGGAAATTTTGCCAGGGCATGATTTTTATCTTCTCGTAAATTCTTTCGGCTTTTTCGTTGCACACTACGATAGTTGATCGCGGTGAGTATTCATCCACGAAAGCATTGAGCGAGCGCAAGTCTGCATTGTCCACGCGGCTCGTGCCTTTGACTTCGATGGCAACTTCGCCGCCCAGCACAAAATCCACTTCCAAACCCGATTTGGTTCTCCAGAAGTTGATGTCAAAATCCAATTCCCGGAGCGAGTTGTAAGCGGCAATCTCCATGAAAATGAAATGCTCCAACGCCTTGCCGAAACTCTCTCCCTTCTCCTGGCTTACACGCCGGTTGGAGATGGCGCCGGCGATGCCGACGTCGAAAAGATAGAACTTCGGCGCCTTGCCGATCACTTGCCGGGCCTGCCTTTTTTTGAACGGGAGAACGAATCTGCCCAACAAGGTATCGACAAGAATTTGGAAATACTCTTTTACCGTTTTGGAATCCACGCCGCAGTCGCGCGCGATATTGGAGTAATTGACCAACTCGCCGTGCGAGTAGCCCATGGCGTCAAAAAAGCGGGAGAATGCCGGGAGATTTCTCGTCAAGCCTTCATGGAAAATCTCTTCTTTCAAATAGTCTCGTACATAAGCTTTCAGCGATCGTTTGTAATCGTTTTGCAAATAGTGAACGGGAATCATGCCATGGTTGAGCGCGCGGAGCAAATCTATGCGCTCCAATTCCGGCGTCACCAGCGGAAACATTTCGTAACGCCATGCCCTGCCGCCCAGCAGGTTGCTTTGCCCGCGTTTCAGCTTTCGCGCGCTGGAGCCGCATAAAATGAATCGGAGCCCCTTATTTTCGATCAGCCAATGCACTTCATCCAAAATCTGGGGGACTTTCTGGACTTCGTCTAAAATGATCGGCTGCTGTAGCTCACTAGCGGACTTGGCCAAGAGTTGCTCTCGCAATAACGACGGTCGTTTGGAAAATTCAACGAACAGATCGGTCAGCAGAAAATCATAAACCGGACTCTTTGGAAATTTTGTTTTCAAGTAGGTCGATTTTCCCGTTTTTCTTGGCCCCCATAAAAATGCCGACTGCCGGAGCGGGAGGTCGATTTCGAGCATTCTTTTAATAATTTCCATTTTGGAATAAACTCCGAAATAGTTTAACTATTTCGGAATATACTCCGAATTGGCAAAAATAGCAAGAGAAGAATTCTCCAAGATTTCCATAAGCAGTTTCCAAATCACGGCTTGACCACGGTGTCATCGTTTTTTTCTCGAAACCGGTTGCTTTAAGCTAACCAGCCCGAAACGTTTGAGAATTTGCGCAAAAACCTCGGTTCCCAGCCAGCCGCCGAGGGTGGACAAAACGAATGCGCTCAACGGGTTCAAAACCACGGTGCGAGGGAGAACGGTGAGCACGCCGAACACAAAGGCCCAATAGAGCACGAAGCCGGTAATGAGCCCGATGGCGATCCGCCACCACTTCGCGTCTTTGCCGGTCCAGAATGCGATCAACCCGCCGGCAAGTCCGCCAACGGCAGTGAGAGCCAAAGTCAGGAGCGGCAGCGTAACCGTAAGTGGAAAAGTGGTGATGGGCAGATTCGGCGTCGACGCCGAGACGATG
>JBOHQZ010000683.1:0-4113 GCA_050732275.1 bacterium | reverse complement strand
CGTTCCACGATTTGGCCGTCCATCACCAAACGCATTTGATAAGGATGCAAGGAGGCTAACGTGGCAAAAACACTGACCGCGTAGCCGAAAGCGCCGAGCTTTTTCAAACCAAAAGAAAACGAGCGATGGTTCACTTCAGCGACGAAGCCGGCGCCGAGCACGTTAATAAAATAAAACTCGTTTTTGTGCCAGGGACGCCCAACCACGGCGCTATCGGCAAATCGGCAACGCGCCACATCCACCGGCTGCGGCACGCCATGCGCGGCCTTGCGCAAAAAATCTTCAAGCTTGTTTCCCGTCGAAGCGTTCGAGAATAAATCTTTGGAAAACGAGTTGCCGGTGCCGCCGGGAATCACCGTGAGTGGCGTGGCAAAATTTTCGCCCCTTGAATCAAGACAAATATTGATCACCTCGAAGAGCGTGCCGTCGCCGCCGAGGACCGCAATGGCTCGCCAGTTTTCTTTGAGCAAGGGCGGCAGTGCTGTGAAAAGATGGCCCGCATGCTGCGAAACGAGCTGATGCGTGGCAATATCGTTCTGCGCAAACCACGCGACAACGTGTTCCAAAGCCGTCCGGCCGCGGCCCATCGCCGACGCCGGATTGGCAACCAACAGAATGGGGTTCACTTGACCTCTACGCTTAAAAAATCCGGAGTTTTTGTTGAACAATATAGGTGATTCCTCTGCCGTTGTCAAGCATGGAGTTTACCAATATTGAAAGCCCCGAAGGTCTGGGCAAGCTTGGACAAAAGATGAGATTTCACTTCGCCTCCGCGCGTTGTAAACGATCGCGGCTGGATTCGGAAAGCAAAACGATTCCGACGCCGAGCAAAGTTATAACGCCGCCTACAAGCGTCCAACCGAAAACTTTCTCACCAAGCAGCACATAAGCCAAAATGCTCGCGCCAACCGGCTCGCCCAACATCAACACGGAAACTGTCGGCGCGGAAAGATGCTTCAGCGCCCAATTGAAGCTGGTGTGGCCGATGACTTGCGGAACGAGGGCAATAAGCGCTAGCATGCCGACAACCTGCCACGAAAATCCGCTGAGCGGGGCTTGCAAGACGAGCGTACCGAGCCATAAGATGATGGCGCCAACGCCGTAACTCATCACCACGTAAGCGCTGGTGCTCAACTGCCGGCGTAAGATTCGGCCGGCCAAAAAATAAACGCTGAAACTGACGGCGCCCATCAATGCCAGCAGATCTCCCCAAAGCGAATTGCGGCCGCCGTCCGTATCGGCGAATGCGATCATCGCCGCGCCGATCATTGCGACGGCCAATCCCGCAAAGAGCGCCGGTCGCGTTGGCTCCCGCAGAACGAAGCGTGTGCCGAGTGCGACGAAAATCGGCGAGGTGCTGACCAGCACCACCGAGCTGGCAACACTCGTGTAAAAGAGTGAAGTGATCCAACTCGCGAAATGCGCGGCCAATGCGATTCCCGAAATCACGCCGAGACCGAAGGCCCGCGGCGGCATAGCACGCCACTCACGCAACGCCTGCCTTCCCGTGAACAGCCCGAAAAACAGCGAAGCGAACAGCAATCGATAAAACGCAATCGTCAGCGCCGACGCCGGACACCAGCGAATTAAGATCGACGCAAAAGAGACGGCGGTGATGCCGACAGCCAAAACTGCTGCTACGCGGACGGTAAGATGGGCTGATGCTGTGATCTCGGCGCTGGCGTTTGCTTGCATCGTTTTTCTAAAATTTTCGTGACATATTCATTTTTTATAATGCTGAAAAAGATAACACCAGTTGGCGCGAAAAGCAAGGGGCGTGATTTTTTAAGGCGTGAATGGATTAACAGTAAATACATTTGTTCACCATATTTATCTTTCTATTCTCATTTAGTGCTACTAAACAAGAAAGTAATTGCATTTAGTAGCACTATTTGCTATATTAGTTCGCATATGGTACAGAGGCGATTTTGGTTGGAAAAGATCGAAGCCGCCTGGCAAGAGCGTTCCGTGCTCTGGCTTTCGGGGGTGCGGCGCGTCGGCAAGACCGTTTTGTGTCAAAGCCTGCCGGAGATTGAATATTTTGATTGCGAATTGCCGCGCGTGCGGCAAATGATGGATGACCCGCAGTCGTTTCTGGATAGCTGGCGCGGTCGCCGCGTGGTCTTGGATGAAATCCATCGTTTGGAAAATCCTTCGCAACTCTTAAAAATAGCGGCGGATTATTATCCAAACACGAGGGTTTTGGCGACGGGATCATCAACGCTCGGCGCTTCGACGAAATTTCGCGACACGTTGGCCGGACGGAAAGTGGAGTTATGGTTGACGCCGATGATCACGGTTGATCTTGAAGATTTTCGGCAAACGGATTTACCGCACCGGTTCCTGCACGGCGGCCTTCCTCCCTTCTTCTTGTCCGAACAAGTGCCGGAGCATGATTTTCAAGAATGGATGGACGCCTACTGGGCTAAAGACATTCAGGAGCTTTTCCGTCTGGAGCGGCGCTATTCGTTTCAAAAATTTGCCGAGCTGCTCCTGGCACAAAGCGGCGGAATTTTCGAGGCGACAAGCTTTGCCAAGCCTTGCGAAGTCAATCGCAGCACCATCTCGAACTATCTGAAGGCGCTGGAAGCGACTTTTGTGGCGCACGTACTGCGGCCATTTCATTCCCATCGCTCAACTGAAATTGTTGCTGCCCCTAAAGTTTATGCATTTGATACCGGCTTTGTTTGCTATCATCGCGGCTGGCATCAATTGCGCCGGCAAGATTTGGGCATCCTATGGGAACATTTTGTTTTAAACGAGCTTCAGGCGCGATTGCAGCCGCCCAAAATTCACTATTGGCGCGACAAACGCCAACACGAGATCGATTTTGTCTTGACGCCGAAAGGCGCAGCGCCCTTGGCGATTGAGTGCAAATGGTCGTCAGATGAATTTGACCCCGTCAATTTCCAGGCGTTTGGAAAACAATACCCACGTGCCAGTTTTTTTGTGGTTGCTCATGATGTCGAACGCGCTTACGCGCGCAACTTTGGCGATCTTGCCGTCAAATTCGTCGGGTTATCAGGCTTGCTAGAGGAAATTCTCGGCGCAAAGAAGTAAAGCGCTTTCGAGGCTGAAGATCGTCACCGCTCACCTGGCAAAACATGGCCATCACCTCGTTATCTTTATCTTCTCTAACTTCCGACTCCCAAAATTTCCTCGACTCTCTCGGCTTTTTCGGCTGGCAGCTCGGGTTGGAGCGAATTGAGAAGTTGTGCGAGTTTTTCGGCCAGCCGCAGCTAAAATATCCGACTGTTCATATCGCCGGAACAAATGGCAAAGGCTCGACCGCAGCGATGCTTGCAGCGATTGGCAAGGCGGCGGGGTTGCGCACTGGTTTGTATACTTCGCCGCATCTCGTAAATCTCAACGAGCGCATTCAAATCGACGGCATACCGGTTTCGTTTCGCGAAATCGAAGAGGCGCTGCGAAGGTGCCGGCCGTTGGTCGAATCGCTGCAGGCAACTTATTTTGAAGTGATTACCGCTATTGCGTTTGAGATTTTTGCACAGCAGCAAGTTGAATTGGCGATCATCGAAACCGGCCTCGGCGGCCGGTTGGATGCGACGAATGTGGTGCAGCCGGAAGTGACTGTCATCACGTCAATCGGTTTGGAACATCAAAAATATCTCGGCCGCACACTGGCGCAAATCGCCGGAGAAAAAGCGGGAATCATTAAAAAAGGGGTGCCGTGTGTTTCCGGTGTCCGGCAAGAAACGGCTCGCGCCAGAATTGTTGAGCAGTGTAGAAAATTGCAGGCGCCGTTTTACGATTTACGCGAGCGAAGCCAAATCAAAAAAATCGAAGTTCACCCCGCCAATTTGCGTTTTACGATCCAACTGCCAAATTTTAGTTTTGATCTCACCGGGGTCGATTGTGCTCTCCCCGGCAGACATCAGACCAATAACGCCGGTCTCGCTATTTTAGCCGCAGCGCTGTTGCGAGAAAAAAAAATGACCATCGACGCTGATGCCATTCATCGGGGGTTGCAAACCGCTCGCTGGCCGGCGCGATTGCAGATCGTCCAACAGCAACCCACCATCATCGTCGACGCTGCGCACAACGCGGATGGCATGCGCGTGTTGGTGCGCCATCTCACCGAGACCTTCTCTT
>JBOHQZ010000682.1:0-4117 GCA_050732275.1 bacterium | reverse complement strand
CTGGTAATCTCCTCGCCGTCGTGATGGTCGATAATCGGCAATGGACCACGCGGGACCTGGCCACGCCTTCCGATATCGCCGTCCGCGGCGCCGTTGGCGAAATGCTTTTGCAGGTGGCGAACCGCCGCATTCGTGTTTTGCGCAGCACTTGCCCGAATCAAGTTTGTGTCCGGCAGGGCGCGGCATCTCGGCCGGGAGAAATGCTGGTCTGCGTGCCGAATCGCGTCGTCATTTTTATTCGCCGCGCCAACGAGGCAAAATTTACAAAGACGCCAGACGATTCGTTGACCTCGGACACATTGACTTCGGACTATGACGCCGTTACTTACTAAATCGCTCTTCCCGGCGCAACGCCTCGCCCGCACCGCGCTCATTGCCGGTTTCGGATTGGTGATGTTTCTTTTCGAGGCGATCTTGCCGCGGCCGTTGCCGTGGGCCAAGCCCGGCCTCGCGAACATCGCCACATTGCTGGCGCTGTATTCGTTGGGCGCCGCCAGCGCCTGGGCCGTGACGTTGTTGCGTGTTCTGCTCGGCAGCTTTTTCATCGGCTCATTTTTAAACCCGGGTTTCTGGTTGTCGCTCGCCGGTGGCTGCGCTGCTGCCACCGTGATGATAACGCTCAAAAAATATGCTTCAGCACAATTCAGCGTGATCGGCATTAGCCTCGCCGGAGCTTTGGCCCACGTGCTGGCGCAGATCGCCGTGGCCGGCTGGTTGATCGTGCGCCGTGTTGAAATCGTCTATCTCCTTCCCGCGATGTTGTGGCCGGCGCTGTTCGCAGGATTCGTGGTGGGGGTTGCGGCATTTTTGCTGCTCGAGCGGCTGCGGGTGTGAGGAGGTTAAAAACAAAATACTGATCATTGTACGAAACGGGGGGAATTTCCCGCCGTTTTGGTGTCTAATATATTGAGAAACGCGGCTATTGCTTTTGACATAAAAATGTGTAAATTTGTTTCCGTAAGGGCCGCTCATTCGTCGTTCTACCATACGATTTCACGTTTTCCCTCCTGAAGACGATTGGCCCTTTCATCCGAATTTTGAGCACACACGGGTATCGTGAGCGGGGTAGGTATTTCTTATAAAATATCAGTCGAAACTGCGCGCGAGTCCGGCTTCGCAAATTTTTGAGGCGAAGGGAAATGACTATGCGTACTCTGGCCAAAACAAGTTGCCTCGCCGTCTCGCTCATTTTCGCCCTGACCGGCGCCGTCCCGCTTCACGCCCAGGTCAAAATTCTCACCGGCCACGAGCGCCTCACCATTGCCGACGGCTTGTCCAATAACGAGGTGCATTGCATTTTCCAGGACAGCCGGGGGTTTCTTTGGTTTGGCACTCTCGATGGGCTGAACCGATATGATGGATACACCTTCAAAGTCTTCAAACACGATCCTTCCGACTCCACTTCCATTTCCGACAATTGTATCAACGCGATTTGCGAGGATCGCGCGCAACGTCTTTGGATTGGCACCGGCAATGGGCTTAGTCGCTTTGATCCCGATACCGAAACGTTTGCAAGCTATAAGCCTGACTCCAATTCCGCCGCGCCGGGAAATAGTTTGAGCGGCAATAATATTACAACACTATTCCTGGATCAAGGCGGAAATCTTTGGGTTGGGTTCTGGGGCGTGGTAGAACCGGCCGGCCTGAATAAGCTGGTTTTCTCCGGCACGGCGCCACAGAGTGCTAAAAGCCAGGCGGCCGCTTTTTCGCCAAGCCAGACCACGGCACAGAGCGGCAATCCCGCCATGGGCGGGACAACCTTTAAAGTCATTCGATATAAGCTCAATCAGAATAACCCGAGCAACATTGGGGATGACTGGGTGCGGTTCATTCTGGAAGATCGAACCGGAATAATTTGGATTGGCACTGAGTCAAGCGGCTTGAAAAGACTTGATCCGAACACGGGCCGAATAACCTCTGGCAACTACAATCTTTATGCTCCTGCCGGCAACAGTTGGCGGCGTTTATGGGTTGGCTGCTCAGATCGAAACGGGAAATTTTGGTTTGGCGATTGGGGCGGGGGGTTATTCCAGTTTGACCCGTTGACCGAGAGGGCAACACTTTACAAACATGATCCTAAAAACTTCGGAAGTCTTTATCATAATCCATACATCTGCAAAATTTATGAGGATCAGTCCGGCGTTTTGTGGGTCGGCTCCAGCGTGCTGAGCCGGTTGAATCGCCAAAGCGGTGAATTCACCCATTATGCCTTCTCTCCCCATTTAGAGAAGACCCGGCATTTCGTTCCCAACGACGCCATCGGGCAGATCTACGAAGATCGCGGCCGTATGCACTGGTTAGGCGTCGACGGTAATGGATTGATCAAGCTGAATCTCCATTCGAAGAAGTTTGTGCACTACCAACACCAGCCGGAAAACCCCAACAGCTTGAGCTGCAATGATATCCGTCTTCTGTTCGAAGACAGCGCCGGCATGATCTGGATTGCCTTTTATAATGAAGGTTTGAGCCGCCATGATCCTCGCACCGAGAAGTTTACCCATTTCCGGCATGATCCGCATGATCCTGCCAGCCTCGGTCATAATTATGTTCGGGCCATTTATGAGGATTGCTCCGGCAAGCTCTGGTTTGGAACTGCTGCGGGGTTGAATCTTTTTGAGCCGCAAACGGAGAAGATGATCCGCATCAAACATAACCCGCCCACGATTGATCTTGATAAGAACGCGGTGATAACGATTGCGGAAGACCACGCCGTCCCCCACCGCGTGGCGCGTTGTCTGCGACAAGGTGGGATTTGGTTTGGCACTCGTGGCGGAGGGCTTTATAAGCTTGTTCCAAGCGATATCGATAAGCTGGTGTCCGTGACAGATTCGCAAGAAACTTCAATGCGCGCCTCTTCCCGGCCTGAATTTTCCAATAATGCGGTGCGCTTGATTCAATACCAACATGACCCCAAAGATTCAACCAGTATTGGCGACAATATTATTTGGGATATCCACAAAGATCGGTTCGGCAACTTTTGGGTAGCAACCGAGAAGGGAATAAATCTTATGGATCGCCAAACTGGAAGATTTACTAATGCCAATCGTTGGCCAGAAGCGCCACCTTATGCTGGTCGGGTTATTTACGAAGATAAGTCAGGCATTCTTTGGGCACCATCCCATTTGGGATTGGGTCGAATTGATGTCAAAACAAAACGAAATAAGCACATCTCGGACACCCTAAACGTTTCAACTTTTTATCCTCGGTCCCCTTTTCATGAAGATCGCTTCGGCATGATCTGGACAGGCGGGCAATATGGATTGCTCAAGCTCGATCCTGCGGCGCAAAAGTTCATTGCCTATTATTCCGAGAAGAACGGCCTGGCGGCCGGTTTCCTGCATGAAATCGTCGGCGATAACGCAGGCCATCTGTGGCTCTTGACCGGCAAAGGCTTGTCCATCTTTAATGAGAACGCGCCGCCGGGAAAGCAATTCCGCCATCTCGACGGCAAGGACGGCGTGGTCAACTCACCGACGGCGGTCAAAGGCTTGCTCAAAGCCAAAGACGGCACGATCTATTGGGGCGGTTCCAACGGGCTTTATCGTTTCTTTCCGGAGAATCTGAAAAACAATCCGCACGTTCCGCCGGTGGTGCTCACCGAATTTCGCGTGTTCAATGAGGCCGTCAAGCTCGACAGCGCCATTTCCGCCAAAAAGCAAATCACGCTGGGCCACGAGCAAAACTCGTTCTCTTTCAGCTTTGCGGCGTTGGATTTTGCCCGGCCGTTGAGCAATCAATATGCTTATCGCCTCGAAGGCATTGAGCAGGATTGGGTCGAGGCCGGCAACCGGCGCTATGCCAACTACACGCACATTCCGCCGGGCAAATACGTTTTTCGCGTCAAAGGCGCCAACAACGACGGCGTGTGGAATGAAACCGGCGCTGCGGTGAAGATCATTATCACGCCGCCGTTTTGGCAAACCTGGTGGTTTCGGTTGTTGGCGCTGGCTGTCATCGCCGGACTTTTAGAAGCCGTGCACAAATATCGCGTGGCGAAGAAATTGGAGATCGAGGCGACGCGCAACCGCATCGCCCGCGATCTGCACGACGACATCGGCAGCAGCCTCAGCAACATCGCGCTGATGAGCGAGCTGATGCAGGGCAAGCGCACGCTCGA
>JBOHQZ010000681.1:0-4125 GCA_050732275.1 bacterium | reverse complement strand
GAGATAGCTTTGCGCCATTGCAATGATTGACGGCTTGTGAATGTACGCCTCGCCAGGGATAGGGTTCGTTTATTTCATAGCGATCAGTCTTGTCAATTTTGACGCTTCGCCCAAGATCGATATTGTCGACAATAACGCCAAGCGGAGATTTTTCTATCACCGCTTTCCCCTTGAACGTCACCTCGTATCCCAATCTGGCTTGATCAAGCAACAACACTTTGAGTTGCACATTCCTATCCGGGCTGGTGATTATGAATTCATCGGATAGCAATGGCGTTGCAATAAAGATCAAGAGCCAGGTGACAGAATGAAATTTCATTGCCTTATCCAAATGCGGATGAGCCGTTATCCTAAAAAATAACTTGCTCACGGAATTGGAACGGCTCACGGAAGAAATTTTTCCGTGAGTTCGATTCCGTGAGCCATAATCTTTGCTTTATTAAAAAATCACTCTTTCATTCATGGCGATCATTTCATTCCATCCGCCATTTTTTCGAGCTTCAGCTTGCGCAAATTGGCTTCGAGAAAATAATAATCCGCGTAAATGATGGGCGCGTCGATTTCGGAGTTGGAGGGTTTGTTGCCAACGGCGTGCATCAAAAGAAAATTGGCATTCTCACCAAGTTTAGCCAGGTACTTTTCGGACGACAGGCTGGCGAGAATCTTGTTGGCGGCAGATTGATACTTCGCACCTTGGCTGCCCGAATGTGTGCTCAGCTCGTAGAGCGCCGAGCAGATGATGGCGGCGGCGGACGCATCACGAGGCTCTTGATTTATGCCCGGCACGTCAAAATCCCAATACGGCACCATGTCTTTGGGAAAATTTTTATGCTTCAAAATAAAGTTTGCAATGTGAGTCGCCTGATTCAAAAAGCGCCCGTCGCGGGTTTCCCGATAAACCATCGTGAAGCCATAGAGCGCCCACGCCTGCCCCCGCGCCCATGTCGATTCGTGCGCATAACCCTGATGCGTGTGCCGATCCAAAACTTTGCCGGTTGCCGTGTCGTAGTTCAATACATGCCAGGTGCTGAAATCGCCCCTGAAATGATTCTTCATCGTCGTCTCGGCATGCTTTAACGCAATTTTATAAAATGTGGAATCACCGCTCTCTTTGGTCGCCCAGAAGAGCAGCTCGAGATTCATCATATTATCGATGATCACCGGATACTGCCAAAGATGCTGATGATGATCCCATGACCGGATGCAGCCGACATTGGGATTAAATCGCGTGATCAGCATTTTGGCGCTTTCCAGCAAAATCTCTTTATACTCGCGATCTCCTGTCAAGCGGTAACCATTGCCGAAGCTGCAAAACATTTTGAAACCAATATCGTGGGTCGTGCCGTTTAGCTTCTCCTGTTCGAGATTGTGCGTGAACTTCTGCGCGGCGATTTTCCACATCGCTTCGCCGGTGTATTCGTAGATAAACCACAGACAGCCGGGAAAAAATCCGCTGGTCCAGTCTTTGGATGGCACGAGTTGTGGCGTGCCATCGTTGTTTGTCGAGCGGGGATTGTTTTGGGAATCGCCGAGGTGCTGCAGTGCCAGCGCAAGTTGCTTTTGCGCGAAAGCAAGATTGCGTTGCGAAAGCTGCACGCCGTCGGCGCGATTTCGCGATAAGGAAAACAGCGCCAGCGCGAATATCGGCAACGCTAAAAAGATGAGAAGTCGAGGGGTTCGCATTATCAAATGAGTTCTTGAATGTTACTTCAACAATAACGCCTTCCCGCTTTTTTTGAAATCTCCTGCTGCTATGACATACACGTAAACGCCGCTGGCCACGTTTCTTCCCATCTCGTCCTGGCCATTCCAAGCGACGGCATGCTGCCCTGGTTCATAATGCGAATTCGCCAGCTCGGCAACACGATGCCCGAGAATGTTGAACACGGTGATCTTAACTTGCACCGGCCGCGGCACATCAAATCCAATGTGACAAGTTGGATTGAATGGATTCGGGTAAGCGGCGTACAAACGAAATTCTGCCGGAACGCGCGATGGCTGTTGCACCGAAGTCGTATTGTCGACAAAGCGGTAAATCGAGCCTTGAAACCCAACGGCGTAAACTTCGCCGGCTTCGTCTTCGCCAAACGATGAAACATTCTGCGGGCAAGTGAGGGACAAAACATTGCGCGCGACGCCGTTGTTGTACTCGAGCGCCCAAACTTTGCGAAAATCAAAATCGCCGTAGAAGTAAAGGCCTTTGAGGCTTTGATGCTTTTCACCGCGATAGACGTAACCGCCGGTGATGCTCTCGCCGGCATCGCGATGATATTCAAAAATGGGATCCGTCAGTAATGGCCAAAGGCTGGTATCACACGGCGCCTCCTCAAAACAGTATGTTCCTTCTTTTATGCTCCAGCCGTAATTTTTTCCGCTTTCAATAATGTCGATTTCTTCAACGTTCTTGTCACCGACATCCGCGAGCCACAACGTGCAGGTCAAACGATCAAAACTGAAACGCCAGGGATTGCGGAAGCCATAAGCGAAAGTCTCTTGCGTCCAACCTTGCGTGTTACCAACAAACGGATTGTCCGCCGGTATCGCATATTCCAAGCTGTCCTGTTTTTGATTCACGTCGATGCGGAGCACGTCCGAAAACCAGTTTGTCAGCTTTTGCCCGTTTTTCATGGGATCGCCGTGAAAGGTGCTATCACTGGCCGACTCCGAAAAGCCGTCGCCGAATGCGATGTACAAATAGCCGTCCGGACCGAAGGCGATATGACCGCCGTTGTGATTGCGCTGCGGCTGTTGCATTCGCAGCAAAATTCTCTCGGAGGCGGGATCGGCCTGATTGGGGTTGGCGGAAACCAGCATTTCCGAGACGATGGAAACGAGATTTCTGTCGCAATATGAAATGTAAAATTTTTTGTTCTCGGAAAATTTTGGATGAAAGGCCAGCGAGAGCAGGCCGGTTTCGCCCACGCCGCTGAGCCGACCGGAAATATCCAAAAACTTGTCGGCTCGCGTCACTTGCGGGTCGTTCGGGAACACATAAACCGCGCCGAGCTTTTCCGCGACAAAAATGCGATTGCTACCATCGCCGGCGTGAGTCATGAAAAGAGCTTGGTTGAAGCGCAAATTCGGAAAGGCGTTTTGCAATTGGATGCTCGCCAATTTGAATGCGGTGTCGGAAACGCGCTCTTGCTGATTTTGCGCCCAAATGGAGGCTGCAAGAATGAGAGACAAAATTTTCCCAACGGATAGAAACAACACAACGGATGAAAATATTGTTATCCGTTGTCCCGCCCGCGGCGGGATTTCTATCCGGTGGGGGCTTTCGTTGTGATTGAACATCTATTCCTCCGTTATCGAAAAATCCGCGAAGCGCACCTGTTCATCGCGCAAGCTGCTGTCGTCCACGAGGCCGCGATAGATGCCCCATTTCGGATAATTGCAATTCGCTTCCGTGCGCCACATATCCAACGACTCATTTTTATATTGCAACATGATGCTGCCCTTCAAGTTTCTCACCACCAAATCAATGCTGCCGCGCTCGGCATAAACCGCTCGGCAATAAACCTCCAGCCATTCGCCTTTGATGAGAGCGAGGCTCGTATCCGTAACAACTTTGAAGCTGGTGTTCGAATCGCTGTGCCGGATTTCGAAACGCTCGCCATTGGCTTTGCGCGCCGCACTGAGCGTGATGATCGGCATGCCGTCTTCCGTGCCGCCACGCGCTTTGATCTGAAACAGGTGCGTGAAGCGCGGCGACACTTGCAAGTCGCGGTCGACTCGGAATTTCCAACGATAGACGTGCGTCTCGCCCGCCGTCCCCTTCAAGCTATCGGGAGAAGTGTCGTACGTCTTGATCTCATTGCGCTGCCGGTCAAAATTCTTGCAGCGGTCGTTGTCTGCCTTGGCGTGCATGTCGAAAACAAAAACCTGCTTCTTTAATTCTTCATCCCACGTTTCATGAATGTGCCGAACCGGATGAACGCAATCCGGAATGTCGATGACGTCCTGCACTTCGCTTTGCGGACCGAGCACGCTTTTGATCAACTCATACGTGTCGCCGAGGCCGCCGGCATTTAGGTAAGTGATGCGAGCGCGTGGTGAATCCACAGCCGGACGTCCGTCAATCCACAACAAAGGATGGCGAATCGGCAAGTTGCGCAACACTTCTTC
>JBOHQZ010000680.1:0-4130 GCA_050732275.1 bacterium | reverse complement strand
GCTTATGGCTCGACATTGGAGTGTGCGGCGGCACTGGATGTGCTGGTTGCCCAAAAACGGATGACATCGAATGATGCCCGCGGCGGCAAGTTGACCCTTTGCCAAATCGTAGCGCTGATTATAGGGCTTCGCAACTATGCACAAAGCCGAATTGCCGAAGAACCAATGCCGTACGGGCTGGAAATGAAAAAATTTCTTTTTGATCATGAAAAACTCGAAGCATACCAACAAGCAATACGGTTTGTTGAGTGGGTGACGCCTTTGATTGAGCAATTGAAAGTATCCAAGACCGTGCTCGAACGAATTGATCGGTGTTCCACTTCGGTAGCTCTAAATGTTGCAGAAGGAAATGGCAAATTTTCGATGAAAGACCGTAGCCGCTTTTTAGATATTGCTAACAACGCTGCCGTAGATTGTGCGGCCACGCTCGACGTCCTTGTTGCTCAAAAGCGACTGAGGAAAGATGAAATTCGGGATGGCAAGTTGATTCTACACCAAGTCGTGTCGCTGGTTATTGGGCTTCGCAATGATGCGCAAAGCAGAATTAATGACGGGCCGGTTAAATACGGGGTGGAGGAGTAAGTAAGAGTATGAGTAAAAGTATGAGTATGAGTGAATAACATGAACACCCTCTACCGACATCTCGAAACCGATCTGACGCTCGGTTTGAAAGCGTGGCGGCGTAGCCGCTGGCAGCGAGGGATTGCGATTTCCTTGTTGGGCTTGTTGGCTGGCGCCGTTCTGATTTTTCTGGCAACGCCGGCGATGGCGGCTTTCCCGGCGTTGTGGTGGTTCGTGCTCGGCGCCGTTACCATTGGCTGGATTGCTTTGACCGTGCAATATTTGATTTTGCCTTTGCGTCATCGTCCCAGCCTCACGCAGATTGCGCGTTATCTGGAGGAGCAAAATCCGGATCTGGAGGATCGTCTGGCCACCGCGGTTGAATTTGGCCGCGAAGCGCCGGATTCTCCAATCAGGCGGCGAGTCAGCGAACAAAGCGAGCCGCAGGCTGATCCGCACGCACTCTTGCACCGGCTTTTGCAGGACGCCATCAGTCGCACCACCCAAATTGATTTCTCCGGGCAATTGCAACTTCGCTTTGCCGCCGCGTGGCGCGCGCTTTCTAGCGTCGCCGCGCTGCTGGCGCTCGTCGCGTTTTTCGGCTACAGCGGTATGTTTCGACAAAGATTGGAACAACTTTGGACGACGGTGCAAAATGTGCCTAAAGCTTTGCGTGGCCTGCAGATCACACCCGGCGACGCGCGCGTTCGCCGCGGCGAAGCTGTGGATATTGTGGCGCAATCGCCGGACGCTGCAGTTGAGAAAGCTACCATTTATATAGCCACCGGCAAAGCGCTTGCATCCTCCGCCCCACTCAACGAAGGTGAGTGGTCTCTGAATGAAATGGAATCCACGACCCAACCGGGAAAATTTTTATATCGACTCTTCGATGTGCGCGATACGTTGAGCTATTACGTTCGCGTAGACAATGAGTTTTCGCCGATTTACACGATCATTCCGTTGGATGCGCCTGGGGTCAAGACACTGCGTTTGACCTTCCACTTTCCTGCGGAGATGGGTTTGCCAGCGAAGCACGAAGCCGGTACCGGTGACGTCTATGCTCCTGCCGGGACGCGCGTCGATCTGAGCCTTGTGGCAACGCAACCTTTGGCGCGCGCCGAATGGCAACTCGGCGATAATGCCGCTCAAACTATGCGCATCACTGCGGATACGCTGGCGAATTTCTCTTTCACGATCGCACAAGACGAGTCTTATGTGGTGCGGCTCTCGAATGCAGATGGCTTGACGAATGTTTCTCCCGAATATTTCGTTCACGTCACGCCGGATGAAGCGCCGCTCATCACCATTACGCGGCCGGGACGGGATACGCGCCCAACCATGCTCGAAGAGGCGCCCGTCGCCGCCCAGGTGCGCGATGATTTTGGCTTGCGACAATTCGATTTGATTTATGCCATCAACGATCAGCCGCCGGTTCGCCAAGACATGCTGGCCGTTGCCGCGCGCGTTTCCGATGGTCCGGGCAGCCAGCTCGATTATCGCAGCGAAACGCTGCTCTTCCTCGAGCAGCTCAACGTGCAGCCGGGAGATTTTATTTCATATTATTTTGAAGCCGGTGATGCGAAGCAGAAAGGGAACACGGATTTATATTTTCTCGAAGTGCGGCCGTTTGAAGAAGAGTTTTACCGTGCCCTCAGCCAGGGTGGTGGCGGCGGCGAAAACTCGTCAGGCTTGGCGGTGTCGCAAAAAGAAATCATCACTGCGACGTGGAAGCTCGAGCGAGCGCGGCAAAAAATGTCGCGCGATGAATTGCAGCAAGGCAGCAAAGCCATCGCCGAAACCCAGGCCGATCTGAAAGAATCCGTTATGCGTATCGCGCAGGGCGCGCGCATGGGCGGCGGTTTGACCGAAGAGATGGGCGGCGGAAATATTATCAAATTTCTCGAGGACGCGGTCGTCGCCATGGGCGAAGCCGTGCCGCTGTTGGAAGATGGCAAGCTTGCCGAAGCGTTGGATCCCGAGCGCCGCGCCTATCAATTGCTGCTCAAAGTGGATGCCGAGCGGCGACGCCGTGAACTGTCAATGGGCGGCGGAGGCGCTTCCAGTTTTGGGCAATTGCAAAGCAGCGAAGAGCTGGCCCGGCTCTTTGAAGACGAGCTTAACAAGATTCAGTCGAAATACGAGACGCTGCAAAATCAGCAACAACAGCAGCAGGCAACGCAGCTCAACGAAACGCTGCAAAAAGTGAAAGAGCTGGCGCAACGGCAGGAAAGGCTGAACGATCTGAGCCGTATGATGCAGCGCGAAAATCAATCACCGGAGGAGAAGAAGCGGCAGATCGAGCGGTTGCGGCGACAGCAAGATGAGCTGAATCGCGAGGTGCAAAACCTGGCGCGGCAAATGCATCAGCTCGGCCAATCGTCGCAGAGCAATCAACAATCTTTGCAGCAGCTCGAAGACAATCTGCGGCAGACGGCGGACGATATGAAGCGCACCACCGACAATTTGCGCCGGGAAAATCTCGCCAACGCCGGCGCCGAGGGCAACCGCGCGCTCGACCGGCTGCGCCGTCTGGAAGAGCAGTTGCAGCAGCAGCGCTCAAACTCCATGCATGAGAACTTGAGCGAATTGCGCGAAGAGATGCAGCAGCTCGCCGAGTCGCAAAAACAGTTGAGCGATGATTTGCAGCGCCAAGGCAACGAGGCATCTACAGCCGGCGCCGAGCAGCGCGGACAATGGCAGGAACGGCAACAAGAGCTGCAGCGCCGCACGAATCGCGCGCGCGAAGATTTGCAAAAGGCGCAGGAAAACACCCGCCGCGCCGCCGGTGAAGAAGCGATGGCGGGCCAGGAAAAATCCGCGCGTGAAAAACAGGAATTGTCGCAGGACCTGCGCAAGCTGGCCGAAGAATTTGACCGGCGGCGCATTTCGGAACGCATGGAACAGGCCGGTGAAGCCATCCAACAAGAGCGTTTGAGCGACGCCGAGCGCGCTCAAAAAGAGGCGACGCAAAGCTTGAAAAAGCTGGAAGAGCAGCTTGGTGAAAGCTTGTCGCAATTGGCCGAGGCGCCGGAAGAAAAATTGGATCTTGCCTTGCAAGAGACGCAACGGCTCCGGCGTGAATTGGAAGAGAGTTTGCGCGAGGGCGCTGCCGAGACGCCTTCCGGGCAACAACCGCAGGGAGGACGCTCGGACTCTCCTTCAAATCGAACGAGTGAAGGCCGGGGCGGGCAAAATCCCAGTTCCCAATCTGCGCCGAACGGAGCGCCTTCGGGCGGCAACCCTTCGGACGAAATGTTGCGCCCGGAAGAAATGAACTGGTGGTCGGAACGCGCCTGGCAGGGCATTCGCAATCTCGAAAAGATCAGTCCGTTTCTGCGCGCGGATACGTCTTTGGCCGATGATTACTCGCGGCTCATGCAAAACTATCGCGGCGTCGTCCGCACGTTCCGAGGCGGCGATCCGCTGAAACGCGAACAAATCGAAAAACAGCTCATTGATCCACTGCGCCGCTTCGAAGCGGAATTGGCGACGCGGCTCGCGGTTTTGCAGCACCAGCAAAACATCCTTACCGTGCGCGACGAGCCGGTGCCGCCGCAATATCGCGAGAT
>JBOHQZ010000679.1:0-4135 GCA_050732275.1 bacterium | reverse complement strand
TGTGCGCAAAAGATCGTAGGCGCGTGGCTCGTCTTTTCCGGCAAACACGCCCAAAAGAAATCTATCTTCAATCAACCAATGGTCAATCTCGAAGGGATTGAGTTGGAGATTTTCAAAATTAAACTGGATGAAAACCTTGTCACGGCAAGCAATCTGGTTTCGTTTAAATTCAATAGCAAGCGCTGTCTTGTAAACATCGCTATGGTATCCTGTGCCCAGTTCTTTGTCGATATTTTGTATCGAGGCCATGATGGCGTCAAGGAGTGATGGCACGGGAAAAGTGGTTAAGAAGCCTTGATCCCAATTCTCGGTGTTTTTATCTCGACGTTCGTCAAAGATGACGCGCTTTTGAAAAGCACGGTGCAATCCAAAATTGATGAGCAGGCCTAACCTCAGTTTGGTCAATTTCAAATAGGTAATCACTTGGGCATAATTTTCCGAAATGAAGTTGGTTTGAATTTCTTTCAGTTCCACAACAAGCTTGTCCTCGACGATCTCATCAATTTCATAATCGGCAATTCGTTTGCCGTGATAATCCAAATGCCAGGGCACTTTGTATTTGGCGTTCAAGCCCTGTTTAATCAAATTATCATGAAAAAACTTGTGATAGTGAAGCTCACTAAAGCCAACTCCTACTGTTTTGAAAGCGGCAAAAGCGCACCCGATCACTTCGCCACTAAGCTCTTCATAAAGAAGTTGATGTTTTTTGCCCATAGCTCCCTCTCAAATTTTGGCTCACGGAAGAGAACTCGCACGGAAATTTTTCTGAAGCTTTTTCCGTGAGCTGTTCCCATTCCGTGAGCGATTAATTTGGCTCACGGAAGAGAACTCGCACGGAAATTTTTCTGAAGCTTTTTCCGTGAGCTGTTCCCATTCCGTGAGCGATTAATTTGGCTCACGGAATGGAACTCTCACGGAAATTTTTTTGAAGCTTTTTCCGTGACCTGTTCCCATTCCGTGAGCGATTATTTTTTATTTTGATAAACGTATCATGCATCGGCAATTTCTTCCAATGCATATTCAATCGCCTGCTCCACCGCCATCTTTTTCCCCGCTTCATATTCAGCAGCGAAGATTTCTCCCCCCAGCGCGGCGCGCACCGCAGTGACTGCACGATCGAAGCGCGCGCGCACGAAGGCCGGAATGGGAGCGCCGGTAGCGAGATGCAAAGTCTCCGCCGCGGCAAAAAGGCGGGCTGCACGAATCAGATTTCCAACCATGTGCGACAATCGACCGAAGCCGAGCAAGGCATTGGCTACGCCAAGCTTATTGCCCGTTTCCTTAGACAGATGCAAACTTTCTTTGTAGCAGGCCAGCGCGCAGTCCATGTCATTCTTCTCAAGCTTGACGTGGCCGCGAAAGTTGAGGACATAAGCCATTCCCCATCTATTCTCCAGCGCGCGGTACAGCGACAGGCTTTCTTCCAGATGCTCTTCCGCCAGCTTGCTGTTGCCCTGTTCATGTGCCACGATTCCCGAAGTGTAACAAAAAAAAGCCAGCGCCCATTTGCTCCCCACCTCTTTGATGAGTGGCGCGCTCTCTTCCAGAAGCGTTCTGGCTCGCTTCAGATCGCCATGCACGATCGCCGCGTTGCTCTGATAGCTCAAGGCGATAGCCATGAGTTGCTTATCATCCAAAGCCTTCAATCTGCCATAAGCCTCTTCCAATAGAGAGGTGGCTTTTTCATAGCGGCCTTGCATGCCCTCGATCCATCCCAGGCTGGTCAGCACGAAAGCAATGCCGCGTTCATCGCCGATCTCACGGCGGAGGCTCAGACCGCTTTCGTGTAGAGACCGCCCCGTCGTGAAGTCACCTTGCAAATTTGCCGCCCACCCCAAGTTGTTGAGCGCCAACGCGATCCCGCGTTTATCGCCCAACTCGCGATGCAAGAGCAGACTCTCTGCCGAAAGCGTGCGCGCCGTGTCAAACTCACAACGCATCACGGCTATCCAACTCAAGTTATTAAGGGCTGCGGCCTCAGCTTTTTTGTCGCCAAGCTCCCGCCAAATTTCCAGGCTCTCGAGCAGAAGCAGGTGAGCGGCTGGATAATCTCCCAATTCATGAATGATGGTGGCAGCGCCATTGAGCACCTTGGCGCGTTCCCGCGTGCGTTGGGTGGAACCTGGAAGCGCCAACAGTGCGGTCAGCCGTTCGCGGCCTTCGAGCATGTGTCCGCGCACCAGCCAGAATCGCCACAGCGCGCCGCCCAACCGTAAGCCGTGATCGGCCTCGCCGGTCTCTTCCACCCACTTGAACACGGCGCGGAAGTTGTCGTGCTCGCGTTCCAATTTCGTCAACCAAACTTTTTGTTTTGGTCCGGTCAGTTCGGGTTCAGCCTGCAGCGCCAGGGTCAAAAAGAAATCGGCGTGGGCGCGCTTCGTTGCGGCCCAGTCTTCACTTGCGCGCAAGGATTCCAGCGCATATTCACGTATCGTTTCCAGCATGACGAATCTAGGTTCATCATCCGCTGACTGATCTTGACGAAGCAAACTCTTATCAATCAAGGTCGCAATGCCGTCCATCGCCGAGCAATTCAAATCTTTGTTGGGGCGGCAGATCGCTTCCACCGCTTCCAAAGAGCAACCTCCGGAAAATACGGCCAGCCGGCGGAACAATGCTTTCTCTGCCGCGCCCAGCAGGTCGTAGCTCCACGCAATCGCCTGCTGCAAAGTATGATGGCGCGCCGGCATATCGCGCGCGCCACCTTTCAAAAGCTCGAACCGGCTTCCGAGCCGCGCCAGCATGGTTTGCGGAGTAAACAACTTGAGCCGCGCCGCCGCCAGCTCGATGGCCAACGGCAGGCCGTCGAGGCGAAAACAAATCTCGGCAACGGCAGAGGCATTTTCTTGGTTCAGAACAAAATCCGGTTTCACCGCCGCGGCGCGTTGGACGAAGAGCTTGATGGCGGCGTATTGCGTCAGCGCGGTGAATGTGAAACCGTGCTTGGGATTGGGCGTCGCCAGCGGCGGCACGGAAAATTCATGCTCGCCCATGAGATGCAACACCGAGCGGCTGGTGACGAGAATTTTCAGTTTCGGGCAAGCGGCCAACAATTCGGCAACGACCGGCGTCGCTTCAACCACTTGCTCAAAATTATCGAGTAGCAAGAGCAAATGCTTTTCGCGCAAATAAGCGATGATACCCTCCGCTACTGAACGCACGGGATTTTCAAATATTCCGAAGGTCTGGGCAATGGTGGACAACACCAGCTTGGCATCCGTGTTGGCGGCGAGAGAAACAAAAAATGTCCCATCCGTAAAAGCTTCGTTGAGATTGGCTGCCACTTGCAAGCCGAGTCTGGTCTTGCCGGTGCCACCTGGTCCGGTTAGCGTGATCAACCGCACTTCATCGCGAAGCAGCAGTTGCGTGAGGGCCTCGAGTTCTTGCTCGCGTCCGAGGAGTGGCGTCGACGGCACGGGCAAATTGCCGAGGCGCGGGCTTGGCGTTTTCATCACCGGCGTCACGAGGCTTCCTGTTCTTTGTAAAGCTCGCAAATCCGCCAACATTTCTTCGACATTTTGATAGCGCTTGTCCGGATTTTTAGTCAACGCCTTGTTGGCGATGGCTGCCAACGCTGGCGGTGTGTCCGGCCGCAAATCGCGGATCGGCTCCGGCGTTTCATTGATGATCGCGTAAATCAATACTTGCTCATGATCGCTCTGAAACGGCAATTGGCCAGTCAGCATTTCGTAGAGCACGACGCCAAACGACCACAGATCGGTGCGATGATCGACCTTTTTGCCGCGCGCTTGTTCGGGCGACATATAGGCCACCGTGCCCATCGTCGATTTATCTTTAGTCAGAAATGAACTGCCGGCAAGTTTGGCCAGCCCGAAGTCCATGATTTTGATTTGGCCTTTGGCCGTGACCATGATATTCGAGCTTTTAATGTCGCGATGAATGACGCCCTTTTCGTGCGCCGCCTGCAAACCGGCGGCGATTTGCATGGAATATTCGATTGCACTGTTAACTGATAACTGTTCACTGATCACTTTCTTGCGCAGCGTTTCCCCCTCGACGTATTCCATCGCAATGAAAAGTTTATCTTCGGTTTCGCCAATTTCATAGATGGTACAAATGTTGGGGTGATTGAGGGCAGCAGCAGCGCGGGCTTCTTGCTCAAAACGGGTGCGCG
>JBOHQZ010000678.1:0-4137 GCA_050732275.1 bacterium | reverse complement strand
CGGCTGCCCTATATTTTCGGCTACGATATTCCAGGCGGAAGAGAAATTTTTCGCGAAGACAGCCTTTATGCCGGCATCGAGGTATATGACCAAATGCTGGCCAAGCGCGGCGAGGAGGTCTTTCTCTTTGGAGGCGTTACGATAAGCCCGATCAACGATGTGTTCAGATTCGACCTGAAACATCAAACGCTCAGGCGCATTTTCCCCGATCTGCTGGAGGAACGCGCCGGCGGCGAAGCGGTGCTTATGCCGAACGGCGAGATTTACGTTATGGGCGGTTATAACGAAAGAGTGAAAGCATTGCGCTCGGTGGAAATTTTCCAAATTCATGGTGATGAAAACTATGCGATCCGCCCGGCGCCGCCGTTGCGCTCTCCCCGAACGCATGCGATGGCGGTTGAATATGAAGAATCGATTTATGTTTTCGGAGGAGTAGACGAATTTGGCAGGCCGGTGCGCACGATCGAGCGGCTGGACGTCTCCACCGCGGTCGAGGAAACCGACGGGGAAATTGCAGCCGATTTCGTTTTGGCAAGCAACTATCCCAACCCGTTCAATGCGAGCACGACGATCGAATTTGCGCTGCCGCAGACACAATCAGTCAGCCTGAATATTTATGACGTGCATGGCCGGCACATTAAAACGCTGGCTCAGGCGAAAATGCCGGCTGGCGTCCATCGCCTGCACTGGGATGGCACGGACGACAACGGCGAATCTGTTGCCAGCGGCGTTTACGTGTATCGCTTGTCAACGGCACGCTTTACGAGATCTAAAAAAATGGTTTTGATGAAGTGAAACGTAAGACGTAAAGCGTAATTCGTAAATTTACGTTTTACGCTTTACGCATCACGTTTTACGAGTTACGCTCCACGAATTACCCCGCGATTTGCATATACATGATCACGTGGCTCATCCGCATCGCCATCCTGAATTGGACCTGGCTTTCACTTGCTTCGGCACAGGAACCGGCGAGTGATTTGCGTCCGCTCATCGAAAAGTTTCGAGCGTTCGAATATCACGCCGTGATTGCCATAGCGGAGAGCCTGCTCGTCCACCAAAAAAGCTTAGCGCCATTGCAGGCCATTGAAGTTCATCGCATGAAAGCCATTGCGCATTACACCCTGTCGCAAACCGAAGCAGCCACAGCCGGCTTCGCCGCGATCTTGGAAATTGATTCGACTTTTGCGCTGGACACGTTGCAAAATTCTCCCAAGATCGTGGATTTCTATCAGCAAGTCAAGAGCCAATTCCAGCGCCAACGCGAGCGGAATGAGCCGGAGATTAAAACTGAGCCGCAGGACACTCCGATCAAAACGCCGCTGCGGCCGCAACCTGATTTCGCCAAAGCGATATCTCGCTCGCTCATTTGGCCGGGTTGGGGACATCGCGTCTATGGCCGTTCCACCAAAGGCTGGGTTTTGAGCCTCGCCGGACTTGCAACTGCCGGCACAACGGCTTATTACTTTTTCGACAGCCGGCAGAAAGAAAGCGACTATCTCAATGAGACCCGCCACGATCAGATCAACGAAAAATACGAGCGCTATAATTTCTCCTACCGCCGGCGAAATTTTTTTGCGGCCGCTTTTATCGCGGTGTGGGCGTACAGCCAGTTTGATTTATTTTCTCTTGCCAAAAAGAGCACAAATACCAGCCAATCCGCCATCACCCCAATTTTGCTGGATGCGCATCTCCAGCCCGCCCTGGGCATGAAATTGGAGATTGGCTTTTCCCTCGATTAATTCTATTAAAAGTGAAATCTTTGTTTTTTCGGCAACCATTTTTAAACCGCTAATCAACGCTAATGGCCGCTAATTTTTTTCATCCGCGTCAATTCGCGCCCATTCGCGGTTGCCTCTGGTTTAGTTGCGCTTTGCCTGCGTTGCGCTGATAAAGTATCTTATCGGTTGCCATTCGTTCTACGAATATTATTCGTCCAATACGAAAAAAATTCGTAGTAATGCATGGGGTTCATCGCAAACTGACGAGTACGAAGCTGATAACACACGGATCAAAAACATGGCTTTTTAAAAATTTTTCCAGCTATTCAGTTATATTCTCGCATGTCATTCTGGGAGAATCCTTTTTCTCACAAGCACTGTGCTCGAATTAAAAAAGATTTCTACGAAATGACACGCTCTTATAGAGGCAAATTTCCGCGCCTGAAGGCGCTACGACGAACCTTTGTTTTGTAATTGGCATCAAATTTGACTATTACCGCATATCATAATCCACTTTTAATTTTACAGATTGGACCGGAATCCATAATCAAGGAGAACAAATGAGAAAAGTCAGGATACCGATCATCATTGCTGCGGCGCTGCTCAGCTTTGTGGGGAGAAGCGAAGCGGCTTCGATAAGCGGAAGAGTCACCGACCAGAAAAACGGGCAGTCCATTCGCAGCGCAAAAATCACGGCGTTAACCACGGCCAGCGGCAGTGGGGATTCACTGGTTTACCAGGCGTTCTCAGATTCGAGCGGCAGGTATGCTTTAGCCGGGCTGGTCAACGGCGCTTACACGCTGTGGTGCGAGCACGAAAATTACGTGACAGCTTTTCGCAGAATTACCGTCAGCAATGATTCAAATCTCGTTGGCATCAATTTTCAATTGACGCCCCGAGTCGTGCCGATCGCAAATAGAGTTTCCGGCATCGTATTCGATAGCCGGACGAACGCGCCCATTGCAAACGCCAGAGCATTTTTGTGGACGCAATCAGACACGAATGGGCATGCCACAACGGTATATGGCACCACAAGCGATGCCAATGGCAGATACGAGTTTCGCTCCGTGCGTCCAAGCGGCGAATACGTTCTGCTGGCCGCAGCCTCAGGTTATCAGCCATTTCAATCCAATACTTTGATCGTTGCCGACACGACGGTCATCAATTTCAATATTCCCCTCGATCCCGTTGGCAACGCCGGTCCGGCAACTCTTACCGGCCATGTTTGGGAGGCTAGGTCCGATTCGACGAACCGCATTCCCATAGCTAACGCTGAAGTCCGGTTGATCGGATTCGGCGCCAACCGCGATTCCCTCAAATACCGGACTACAACCGATACGGATGGAAAATATACTATTGAAAACATTCCGCCAGGAATCGGCACGGTTTACGTCACGGCCACTGGGTATCTGCCAAAATCCGCAAATCTTCTGGCGCTTTCCAGCGGGGTGACCACACTTGATTTCTATCTGCTTCTAGAACAGCGCACACTGCGCGGCACCATTTCCGGACAAGTACTGTTTGAGGCAACCGGAGTGCCGATTTCAGGGGCAATTATTAAGGTGCTTTCAATTCAAGGTGTGCATGGCGCAACGGCGATTACTGATTCATCAGGAGAGTACTTGGTGCGGATTCCTGAAGGCAGCTATGTGGTTTCCTGTCAAGTGCGCGTGAATAACCAACCGGCGTATGAGGAATTTTACGACAACGTTTTGTCTTTCGCAGAAGCTACGATCTTGACGGTCAAAGAGAACCAGCCGCTCAATAACATCAATTTCGGCATCCCCGATCTTCGCACCGTTCCGAAAAACGTGACCATTCGGGGAAAAGTTTTGGCCGAGGACGGCACGCCTTTGGAAAATGCCACTGTTGTCGTGCGCAGCACTCGCGCTCCTGATTCACTGGAAATTACCGTGCAAACCAATATTCGCGGCGAATACACCATCATCACGCCGAGCGTGCGAAATGCGGTGCTGGTGCTGTTAGCGCAAGCCAGCAAAGCCGGTTATGCCATCGAGTATTACAACAACCGGCCCGCCCTTTTCCTGGCCGATCCCATCGTTATATTCAGCGATACTACACTTGACAACATCGATTTCTCGCTGGCGCCGCTCTCTTCTAATTTGTCCGTTCGTGGCAGCGTGACGAATGCAGTCGGCACGCCGTTGCGCAGCGCCTTCGTCGTCAGCTCCAATCTGGCCACTGGCGAAATCGCGTTCACATTTACGGATGGTCAGGGAAATTATACGCTGGGAAATTTGAAGCCGCTCAATCATATCATTTTATTTGCGGCGGATGGCTACGTGCCGGAATTTTACGATAATGCCTCGCTTTGGGAACAGGCCCGGCCGATTTTCCCTGCCAATCCGTTATCCGGCATAAATGCCATTCTCACGCCCATCGTTCCCGATACGGGTTC
>JBOHQZ010000677.1:0-4141 GCA_050732275.1 bacterium | reverse complement strand
CTCAAATAGAGCGACGATATTATTGCGATACGGTTGCACGAGATCGATCACAAACGTGCCAGCGGGATAACTCGCGCCGTCTGCCACAAAGCTTTGTTTTGCGCGCAAAATTTCCGTGCCTTGCAGCAGCATGAGGTCGAGCAATTTCTGCGCAGCAGCGGGATCGTGCTGTTGCAGCGGAATGACATAAGCGTGCGGCGATTCGCTTCGGCCTTTTGCAATGGCGCGTTGGCCGAGGCGATAAAAATTGTGCAGCCATTGATCGCGATAGCGCGCGGCCAAAGTCAATATGGAATAGCTCGCGGTCAATTCGAGATCGACGATGTCGCGCAAATGCCACCAACCGCCCTTCCACGGCTCGGGGAAATTGGTTTGAAACTCGCGCGCGTTGGCGAGGCCGCGGCCGCTGCCGGAGATTTCATCGAATTTGATTTCAACCGGCGTCGCCAATTTACAACTTGCCGCTTCGCTCAGCAAGCCGACAGTGTTGTGAAAATATGGCGCGCTGCGCATGCCGCCGTGCCACCATGTATCGAACGTCCATTCCGTCGCGATGCCGGCGAAACCGTTGGCGGCCAAATCCGTGGTGACGTGGCCGCCGATCAGCATAATCGAGCGCAATAGAATCGGATCGATATTCGGATTGGAGACTTCATAAAAAGGAGGGAAAAAGAAACGCGGGCCTCTCTCGCCCATCTGGTGCACATCGTAAAGAATCTGCGGGAACCACTTTTGATACAGCGCCGCGGTGATCAATTTCGTCTCGGCGAGATTGAGCATGAACCAATCGCGGTTGTCGTCGTGGCCGGCGTAAGGATGATAAAGCCACGGCGGGTTGGTTCCCTCATAAGGCGTGCCGAGATATTTTTTGTACCACTCCACCACGAGCTGAATGCCGTCCGGATTGGACGACGGCGAGAGCAGCAAAATCACGTTGTCGAGAATATCTTGCGTGGCGGCATCGGCAGCGCTGGCGAGCTTGTAGGCCAATTCCATCGCCATCTGCGAGGCGGCGATCTCGGTGCTGTGAATGCTGCAATTGATCATGACTACGCTGCGGCCGCGACGAAGATAACTCGCGAGCGAATCCGCATGTACCTGCCGAGGATCCGCGAGCCGGCGCTGAATGTTGAGAATGTCATTGAGACGTACAAAATTTTGCGGCGAGGTGATGACTGCCAGAACGAGTGGCCGGCCTTCGGTGCTCTTGCCGAGTTCGACCACCTGAAGGCGGTTACTGGCTTTGTCAAGCAGAGTGAAATAGTTGATGATCTCTTTCCAATCCGCCAACTTACGATCCGCGCCAACTTGGAAGCCAAATTGCGATTCGGGAGAAGGGAGCTGGGCGAATACAAAATTTGATGAAAAACAAAAGGAAAAAAACAAGATTTGCAATGCTTCAACTATCAGCGGTAGCGCAAGCATCTTGCTTGCTGTCAGGATGACTGCGTTACGTTTTTCCCCCAAAAATTGAGGCCTTACCAAGCTTTTTTTCATTGGCGTTCAGGGCAAAAGAGAGCCGTTCTTGACTTCTCCTAATTTTATTCTCCGATCCAATTTATCGGAGCAATAAAAAATTAACTGATCGAAAAGATAAAGTCAATGGTTAATTTTGCGGAAGGGTGTTCAACGCATTTTACGGCGGGCATTGAAAACAGCGCGAGCTTCGCGGCAGCCTTGAATCTTTCGGCGAAACTCGGCTACGCCCGTAGGGTGCATTTCTGCGTCAATTGGCGGAGAAAACTTTTCCACCGAACTTCGCCGAAATCACCGAGTGTCGCCAAATAGTAAAAATAGAGATTGGAACTTTTTCCAATCTTTGCAGCGCCAAGGCTTAATTGACAGGCGCAGATTCTTTGTTGAAACGCTTCAGTCCCTCGCGGGCATTGCGCTCCAACGTTTGCTTGAGCGCGGCGGTGTAATGCGTGTTGCTGGGGAGCAACTCTAACACTTTTTCATAGCACTGAATCACCAACACAGAATCACCGCTGGCCTTATAAGCATCAGCGAGGCTGTCATACACATTGGCGGATTGCGGATAGGCCTCGGAATTCAATTTGAAAATGGCGACGGCTTCTTTGGTTTTGTCATGATTAAGCAGTTGATAACCTAATTGGTTCAGCTCGCTCTCGGCAAAATTGTAGGCCTCGGGCTGCGCGCTTTTAAGCTGGTGATATTTGGCAATCGCTTCGTCAATGCCGACCAACATGATCGTCGGGCGCAGCACTTCGGAGATGGAGCGCTGCATTTCGCTCAATTGAATCACGTGTCCTTGCTTGAAGCGAAAACTGATTTTGCTGATATTTGAGAAATCTTCAAGCGGATTGCCATCGAGCGCGAGAAAGCTCGCTTCGTAGCCGTCTTGCAAATGCCCAAGTTTTCGCTCCGGAAAAATCGTTTGTGGCGTATTTTCCACCCACATTTTCAGCAGCGTCAAATTGTCAAAAACTTGCAAGCGATAGAGATTCTCGACTTCGTTGAGCGCGGTCAAATCCCCGTTATCCGTGCCGATGGCGAGCTTGACGCCGGCGTTGTGCAAGAGCTGAAGATTGAAACGGTGAATTTCTTCAAGATTGTCAACATGGCCTGCCGGCCGATGGCTGAGTGTGGTCGTGACGACAACGGTGCCCTGCTGTGCTGCCGGCTTGGCGTCTTCCTCGTTGATTTTAGCCAGCGGCAAGTGGGTGATCTCATCGACGCCCGCGATTATGGTGTTATGAAAATCCCTCGCCGTGTTCACATGTGCCGTCACGCGCAGATGATCTGCGTGCGCCATCGCGACGATCTTAGGCAAAAGCCGGGGATTCAGCGCCTTCCGGCCAAAATATTTCGGATCATCTTTGCGCAGCTCGTACTCTTCGGAATACTCCAAATACGTTTTGATGAAATCCGGTTTGCCGGCTCTGATATGCGGCCATTGCGCGGCCAAATCTTTCTCGTTGTCAACGACAAAATAAGCCTGGTTCCGCATGTTCTCTTTTGTCCAGCCTTCAAAGTTGCCCTGTTGCGCCATGAAGTCATAAATCTGGATCGGATGGCCGCCACTCGCCGTCAGTCCGCCATTGGCGTAGACGACGTCGACGCTCGCCGGTGTATTGAGATGCGGACGGATCGGCGCCGTCCACTTTGACATGTTGTTGGGATTCTTCCCGTAGAAAAGGCCTTGCGTCAAATACAGATTGATTTGCGCACGGTAATCTTGCGTGTCGCTAAAATGGTGATTGTGCGCCTCGGCAAAAGGCGGCGTGACGAATTTATGCTGTAAATCTATCGTGGTATCCACTTGCCCGGCATATTCGAAACGCAGGATTCCTTCGACCGCATAAAAAGTTTTTGGCGCGAAGGCCGTGCCGTCGAAGCAAAGGCCATTGACAAAGCGATAAACCCGCGAAGTGTGTTTGTCACCGTTTGGCTCATAAAACAAATTGTACATCGGAACGCCTGCGGCCAGAACGAGGCGAAAGGCCAGAAAAACGCCGAGCAAAGCCGTCACTCCGGCCCAAGCCAGTTTTTTATTGATGGCATGCTCGCGCATTTGCAGGTTTTTAATTCGTCCGGCATTGAGCAACGTCCAGATCAAGGAAAAGCCGCCGATAAATGGCAGGATGACGCGGTCGAGTGGTGGAACGCGAAATGGGATGATCAAGATCGAGCCTAAGAGCCAGGGCAAAACCCCGTTTTGGAAAATCAGCTTGCGCCTGTTGCTCGCGGTTGTTAGCTCGTCATCCGTGCTGGCCGTTTCGAGCAATGGTTTGGTAGCGAACAATCCCACCAGCACGAGGCTGATGACTCCAAAAATCGCGCCTAAAATTCTGACCGGCTGGCTGAGCTGAAGAAAAGCAATGCCCCTGGCAAAATCGCCGTGCGCGGCAAAGGCGATCTCCGGCACTTGAGTGAGAAAAAGCCAGAGGCCGTGATAGCTCAACCAAAATACGAAAAGTTTAAACGTGCCGGTGGATCGGCGCAGGCCAAAATAAACGCCGCCGCAGATCAACCCGACGATGAACACCGCCACCGGCCCGGCTGCGAAAGCCAAATTCTGTGATGGCTGTTGCAGGTTCATGAAGTGCATGTTGTTGTGGAACAGAATCGGATCATTGCCGAGCCAGGCGCCGGCCACGACCAGCGCCAGCTCGTGAAT
>JBOHQZ010000676.1:0-4154 GCA_050732275.1 bacterium | reverse complement strand
CAATTGGTTTGCTGACACTGGCCGGCTGCCAGTCTCCAGCGCCCCCTCCCACCGATGCACTTGTCGCCAGGGGTAAAAATATTTTCTTCAACGAAACGTTCGATGGCAACGGCAGAACTTGTGGGACTTGCCATCCGGCAGAAAACAACTTCACCCTCGATCCGGCCTTTATCGCCACCTTGCAGAATGACAATCCGCTCTTTGTCGCCGAATTTAACCCGGCTTTGAAAGAGAATTTCGAGAATCCCCGGCTCATGCGAGAGTTTGGATTGATTCAGGAAAATCTCGACGGATTTGACGATTTGGAAAACCGGTTCGTCATGCGCGGCATCCCTCATACTTTGGGCCTTCGCACCTCGATCGCCAGCCCGGAGGGTCCTCGCACCGGGTGGTCCGGCGATGGCGCGCCGGGCGATGGTTCGTTGCGTTCGTTTGCCATCGGCGCCGTCATTCAGCATTTCACCAAAACTTTGGATCGCGTTCCCGGCGTCGATTTTCGGCTTCCCTCCGAGGAGGAATTGGATGCTTTGGAAGCTTTCCAACTCTCTTTGGGGCGGCAAGAGGATTTGACTTTGCCGCTACCATTGAAAGGCACGGTGCCAAAACGGGGACAGGAAATTTTTCTCGACAATTCACTCGGCAAGTGCAATATCTGCCACGGAAACGCCGGCGCGAATGCCAGCTTGGCGCCGGGGCAAAGCCTCGGCAATGCCAACTTCAATACGGGAGTTGAGAATCTTCCCGACCAGCCCGCTCGTTTGACCGGCGAGCCGGTTCCGTTCGATGATGGGTTCGACATACCGGGAGATAGCACATTCAATACTCCGCCCTTGGTTGAGGCGGCTGATTCCGGCCCATTTTTTCATAACAACGCCATCGAAACCATCGAAGGAGCTGTCTCATTTTATAATGGCGAGGCATTCAACAGCTCACCCTCAGGCCGTTTTCTGGCGAGCCTTGACCCCAACGGTGTGGGCATCAAGCTTGACGCCACCCAAACCGTGGCGGTGGCCGCGTTTTTGAGAGTTCTCAATGCGCTGGAAAACATTCGGCAGAGCATCGAGCTTTTAGAGGCATGTGCGCAGCAGGGGTTCTTTGAGCGAACGCAATCTATGGAATTGCTCAAGCACGCCATGGAGGAGACGGATGACAGCATCATTGTGCTATCGGGAGCCGGTTTGCATCCCGCTGCCGTCGCCAGCTTGAAAAAAGCGCGGAGTTATACTGAGAACGCCACCGGCAGCCTGTTTTCCCGGCGCAAATTCGCGCGCCGCGCCATTAGCGAGCAAGAAAACGCGCGGCAACAACTGGTCGAATGAATAATTAAAAATCTTCTTTTTGCAGTTATAAAAGAAAGGAGGCTTTAAATCATGCTGAAGCGTTTAACAGGAATCGGTGTCATCATCACTTTGTTTGTGGCCGTGCCATGCGTTCGCGGACAAAAGGCGACCGAGATATTCATCCCGCTCGGAAAATCCCCAGGCTTGTCCGGTAAGTACACCACCATCGGAAAAATCGACACGGTCAACACGCAAGATCAAACCATAACGATGACGGATTCTTCGGGAAGCTATACGATAAAAATCACCGAGCGCACCCAAATCTGGCTGGACAATAGCAAGCTCAAGTCAACCAATCGGAGGGGAACTTTCGCGGATCTGCCCAAGGGTTTGTTGGCCGAAGTCAAATACGAAGACAGCGCACGCAAGGACAAGGGCGTTGCCGAGTGGATCAAAATACAGATGACCGAGTCCAGTGCGCAAGCCCCGGCCATTCGGGAATAAGGCGCGGAGAGATAGTGAGATGTTCAAGCTGCAAGAGCCTTACGCGCCTCGCCCGATTCGGTTTCTCGAGCTTTGGGAAGAGTCCGGTTGGCGGATGAAGGTTTACGGCATCGCGTATCAACGCGAGCTGCCGCGACGAGAGCTGATCGAGGCGGCGAAGACGGTGGCGCGTGAACGATTGCCGCAACCGGCGATTGCGCCAAACCGTTACGGCGTGGGTTTTCTCGGTATTCACGATGGCCGCGGCGCTAATTTCGTCTTTGTAGATTGGTGGGCGGATGAGAATGAGTTGCATCATCATGTTTATCTTAGCCCCGCCAGCCAACCGGCGCAATTGCATTATGCCACCGAGGCTGATTCCAAAGCCTGCGTGTGGGATCTACACGTCATGAATTTTGAACGTCAAGCATGGTTGACGACAATCTTGACGAATCCAGCCGGTGTAGATTTGGAGGTGTATTTGGCGCGGAGGCTGAATGAAACGGTTTGAAAGATACTGGCGAGTCAGGCGGGTTGTCAGGCGGGCTGATTTTCGCCTTGCATCTTGAGAAGGATAATGTTACATTATGGCGATTACGCATATAGCAAAGCACTACTTTATTTGCAGGAGAATAAAAATGGGCACCGTCAACACAACGATTAGAATCAGAAATATTCTGACTAACAGCGATGCCGTTGAGCTGGAAAGTAAAATAGATACCGGCGCCACCTTGCACTTCACCTTCGCTACCCCACCTTTGTGCATGAATAAAATTTCATCAGACTAAACTTCCTCGTAGAGAGCAAAATGAAACCGTGCCGTTTAATACTTTTTTCCTTGCTTTTCGGCCTTTTCGCCTGCCAACAGCAGCAGCAACAACAACAAGAACAACAGGTCAAACCATTGACCGACGCCGAGCTGCGAGAAAAAGCCAATCGTCTCGCCCACGAATTCATCATCGTGGATACGCACGTCGATGCCCCCGATCGCTTGCGCGGGAAGATGGCGGATATTTCGCAAAGAACCGCAGACGGCGATTTCGATTACGTGCGCGCCAAAGCCGGCGGCCTGGATGCGCCGTTTATGTCCATTTACGTTCCGGCAGATTACGAGGCGAAAGACGGGGCAAAAAAATTGGCGGATAAGTTAATCGACATGGTGGAAAAATTTGAAAAAGATTCACCCGACAAATTTGCCGTGGCCAAATCCGTAGCCGACGTGCAGACGCAATTTGCCAAAGGCCTGATTTCGCTGCCGATGGGCATGGAAAACGGCTCGCCCATCGAAGGCAAGCTGGAGAATCTGCGGCATTTTTACGATCGCGGCATTCGCTACATTACTCTGGCGCATTCCAAGAGCAACCACATTTCCGACTCATCGTATGATCCCAATCGCCGCTGGAAAGGCTTGAGTCCGTTCGGCAAGGAAGTCGTGGTGGAGATGAATCGTCTCGGCATCATGATCGACATCTCGCACGTTTCGGATTCCACATTTTATCAAGTAATGCGGCTCTCCCAAGCACCCGTGATCGCGTCACATTCCTCGTGCCGCTACTTCACACCGGGCTGGGAGCGCAACATGGATGATGAGATGATCAAAGCGCTGGCGAAAAACCGTGGAGTTATAAACATCAACTTCGGCTCGTCATTTTTGGATGACTCGGTTCGCCAAGCTGAAGAAAAAATGTGGAAATATATCCAAGCCAATAACATCAATTCCAACAGCGACGCCGGAAAGGCGGCGCTGAAAAAGTTCCGGATCGAGAACAAAATTGGTTACGCCGATATCGCCGACGTGATCGCGCACATTGATCACGTGGTGAAATTAGTCGGCGTCGATCATGTCGGTTTCGGCTCGGATTTCGACGGCGTCGGCGACTCGCTGCCGGCCGGCTTGAAGAGCGTGGCGGATTATCCGAACCTCATTTACGAGCTGCTGAAAAAAGGCTACTCGGACGAAGATATTCAGAAGATCTGTTCCGGCAATTTGCTGCGCGTGTGGTCCGAGGTCGAAAGTATCGCGTCAAAATTGCAATCGAGTAACGATTGAAATTTTTGTCCGAAGCCAGGATGTGAATGAGCTGTCGTTTTCAAAATCGCAGCTCACGGAATGGAATTGTCGCAAAAAATAAAAACAACAATGTCTTTTTCGATTCCCCCAAACATGCGCGCCTTGCAGCTTCGCGCTTATGATGGGAAGCCCGAAAGTTTGGTTTTGGTTGAAAAGTCGGTGCCGCACCCCGGCAAAGGCCAAGTGCTCGTAAAAATCGCGGCGACGCCGGTGAATCCTTCCGATGCCGGTTTCATACGCGGGTTATATGCAATGCAAAAAAAACTGCCAGTCACGCCGGGTTTTGAAGGCAGCGGCACGGTCGTGGCGTCCGGCGGTGG
>JBOHQZ010000675.1:0-4166 GCA_050732275.1 bacterium | reverse complement strand
AAGCGTGTAATTCAAGATGAAATCGAATTTGAATCGCCGGCAGGTGACCAAGTGGTCTCTTCTATGCCGACGTTCACTTGGAAACGATTCCGGCCGGGCTTTCCGTTCACTTTTACGCTCGAGATTTTTACATTCGAAGGCTTGGTCTTTCAGAAAAACGCCTTGCCTGCGGAAAACATTTCTTACACTATAGAAACGCCGCTGGCGCCGGGAGAGTATCTGTGGGTGGTGTGGTGTGTTGATGAATTTCAGAATCGCTCGCGCTCCAAGCCGGCTTCGTTCATCGTCGTACAGTAACTCCCGATTTGTGACTATTCAGGAAAATTCTAATTGACAGAATAATTTGCCGACAGAATAATTCTTTGCTATTCCTTCAAAACCATACCAAATCAAAAAAGATAATTATTCTGCCGAGAAATCATTCTGCCATTTCTAGGAGACAGAGCTACTGTTGAAGGACTATCGAGGTTTGGTTTTTGTATAAAAAATTTAAGGAAGAAAAAATCACCACCATGCCCTTCGACGACCATCATTTTGAGATTCTCTATCAGATCAGCAAAAAACTAAACGCCGCCTTTTATCAGCAAGACCTGCTCAAAGACGCGCTCGATCTCGTTATCCAAGTGGTCAATGCCGAGCGCGGACTGGTCGCGCAATATCATGCCGAAAAAAACGATTTCGCCATGATCATCGCGCGCCACGTGAAGCAACAAGACATCATCGATCTCTCGGCGTTTTCCTCGGGACTCCTCCGCCAGGTTCTCGAAAAGCAAAAGCCCTGTCTTTACCACGACGTGCAAAGCGATCCGCGGCTGTCGCAGCTTCAAAGCGTGCAAATCCATTCCATCAAGTCCGTGATCGCCGTGCCGATTTTTAGCGAGGGCAAGTTCTGGGGAGTGATTCTCGTCGACAGCCGGGAAAACCGCGCCGCCTTTACCGAAGACAATCTGCGTTTTCTGGATTTCTTTTCCAATCTCGTCTCGTTAGCGCTGGATAAAATCATTCGCCTTGAAAAGCTACGGGACGAAAATCTGGCTCTGCAGAATCAATTGCAGTCCGTGCAAAAGGTGCCGAATCTCATCGGCGAGAGTCCGGCGATGCGAAAGCTGGCAGCACTCATTCATAAAGTGGCGGCGACCGATGCGACGGCGCTGCTGTTGGGCGAAAGCGGAACCGGCAAGGATTTGGCCGCGCAAGCCATCCATCATCTGAGTCCGCGCCGGAGCAAGCCGTACCTGGCGCAATTTTGCGGCTCGATTCCGGACACGCTGTTAGAGAGCGAGCTTTTCGGATATAAAAAAGGCGCGTTCACCGGCGCCAGCAGCGACAAGAAAGGCCTGTTCGAGGTAGCCGATGGCGGCACATTTTTTCTGGATGAGATTGCCGATATTTCGCTGGCGCTGCAGGCGAAATTGCTGCGCGTGATTCAAAACCGCGAAATCATCCGGCTCGGCGATACGCAAGTGAAAAAAGTTGATGTCCGCCTGATTGCCGCGACGAACAAGAATCTCAAACAGCTCGTCAAAGAAGGCCGGTTTCGCGAGGATTTATATTACCGTCTGAACGTTTTTCCCATCACTATGCCGCCGCTTCGCGAGCGCAACGGCGATATTCCGCTTCTGGTCAGGCAATTCGTCGCCAGGTACGGCGGCAAAAATATCGACGTGTCTCGCGAGACGATCGAGAAGCTGCAAAGTTATTCCTGGCCAGGGAATGTGCGGCAACTGGAAAACGTTTTGCAACGCGCGCTCATCCTATGCGATGACCGCCAACTCCTGCCGGAGCACTTCACGCTGGACGAGACCGAGCCGGAAGAAAGGTTTTCTTCCCACGGCACGTTGCGGGAATTTGAAAAGAAACTGCTCAAGCAGCGGCTGGTAGCACACGGCGGCAATCGCACGCAAACCGCAAAATCGTTGGATGTTTCCGTACGGTGGGTGCAGAAAAAGTTGAAGGAGATCGAATGATTTTCAGTGAGTTTCGTCTTAGACTGTAATTGCTTTGAATATTCAACGGATGGAAAAACGACCAACGGATTCAAAGATAGACGAGATTCAATTATTCTTTTGTTTTTCAAAATGAATAACTGAGAATATAGTCAAAAGTTTTTCTTATCCGTTGGTCGCTTCTTTATCCGTTGGGCTTATTTTGTCGAATTTCCACCGCTGGTTTGCTGAGCTTTTACGCCATTATCATGCCAAATCCGCATCCGAAAAATCAATCGCCATTGCACTTTGACAAATTCCGCCTCATCGAATGCCTCAAAAAGGATGCGCACGCCGCGGTTTATCTTGCCCACCACATTTATTTGGATAAAGAAGTCGTTCTCAAAACGTTGAACACCAGTGAGCTGTCCGATCAATCCCTGCTCGAGCGCTTCAAGCGCGAAGCCAAAATTCTGGCGCGGCTCGATCATCCCAATATCATCAAGGTGCTTGATTTCGGCGTTTTCGAAAATTTTTTCTACATCTCGTTCGAGCATTTTGAGAGTCGCAGCTTGCGTGAGTGGCTCGCGGAAAACAAGCTCTCCCCTGCTGAAAAAGAAAAACTGCTGCTTCAGCTTGCTCACGGGCTGTACGCTGCGCATCAAAATCAAGTGATCCATCGCGACATCAAGCCGGAGAACATTTTGGTGAATCGCCATTTGCAATTGAAAGTCGCTGATTTTGGCTTGGCGCTGATTTTGAATGAGCCGGTTTTGACGCACAAAACCTCCATCGTCGGCACGCCAAGTTACATGTCACCGGAGCAAATCCGCGGTGAAAAGCTCACGTTGCAAAGCGATCTGTTTGCGTTGGGAATTGTATCCTTCGAGCTTTTTACCGGCAGGAATCCCTTTCTCGGCAGCGACTTGAAC
The DNA here is from genome assembly GCA_050732275.1 of bacterium. Lineage (GTDB taxonomy): Bacteria > Zhuqueibacterota > Zhuqueibacteria > Zhuqueibacterales > Zhuqueibacteraceae > Zhuqueibacter. The sequence goes on along the minus strand of JBOHQZ010000675.1, from coordinate 1,309 downwards.
GAGACGTTTACCAACATTCAACTCAAGAATGTTGGCGCACTTCGGGAAGAAGCGAAAAACGTTTCCGAAAAAATCTGCATAGTTATCGAAAAACTCTTGCAGCGCGATTGCAGTAAACGGCCAGCTTCGGCGCAGGAGGTTTTGAATTTGCTCGAAACCCCGAATGCGAGCGCGATAAAAACAACACAGGCGGCACGCTCACCCCAACGTAATCTGCTGCAAAAATGGGCTGTTACGGCAGCCTGTCTGATCGCATTGATCGTGGGTTGGCAATTGTTGCGTACACAAATTCAGCCGAACACAAACCAAAGCGTCGGCCACATTTCTGATCTGGTTGAGGCCAAGCAAGAGATTCCGGCAGCGAAAAATCCTACTGCAAGCGATAACTCCGTTCTGACCTCACCATTGACTCAAGAAAAATCTGTTCCGAAAAATCCCGAGCCGACAACGGAAAGATTCCAGCAGGGAGTTTCAGTATCCAACGGATTTGGAGAGTTGAGCATTCAATGCCTGCCTTGGGCAGAAGTCTATCTCGACTCCGAAAAAATCGATACGACGCCGCTAAAAAACCCGCTCGTCCTGCCGGCGGGCCAACATCGTTTGACTTTGCGGCATCCGCAGTATCCGGCTTATTCCCAAATCATTCAGATTCAACCCGAGACGATGACGACGGTGCATGCCGATTTGGATACATTATTCGGCTATCTTGATTGTCAGATTTATCCCTGGGGCGACATTTATATCGATGGCCAAAACGCCGGACAAACGCCGCTGCAAAATCCGCTCGTCATTCAATCGGGAAATCATGTTCTCACGGTCAAGAATCCTCGCTATGCCGAGATTCACCAAAAAATCGTCATCCAGAAACAGGATACGCTGCGCTATCGGCTCAATTTCGACGCCAAGGATTAAATTTTTAATGGAATGTGATCACGAAGCCGGAACGGAAATTGCAGAAATCAAGTTGGCACAATTGGAGAATGCAAGCGAATGAAAAACTTTTTGCTCATCTTGGCGCTGTCTCTGCCGGCAGGCACGGCGTGGGGTGGTGACTGGCAAACGGTCGGCGAGGTGATCATACCAGTTTCCGGCGGACAGGCTGTGGTGCATGATTCATTGATCTATATTTTTGGCGGATATTTTGATTCTTTGGGCACAGAGGTTCGTTTCATTTACGCCTACGATCCGGCCAGAAATCACTGGTCTGCGGTTGCAAATTTGAACGCACCGCGCGCCTGGTTCGTGGCGGCGTCTTACGGCGACAGTCTGGTTATCGCGGGCGGCATCCAAAGCCGCTTCGTCACCGACC
>JBOHQZ010000674.1:0-4172 GCA_050732275.1 bacterium | reverse complement strand
ACGGATTCGGATAGTTTTGGTGCAACATGATTTGTTTGGGAAGCTCCGCCGTCGCCAATTCCTCCTCAGATTCTTTTGAGAGCGCCCGGTTGATCTCATAGATACCGGTTGTCCCGCTGATTTCATTTCCCACCACCAACAGCGGCTTGCCGTTGGGGCTATGCTTCGCTTTAATGAAAATCAAACCTTCCGGACCGAGATCGCCGGCGGCGCTAGCAGCCGGATCGCCGGAAAAATCACGCGTATTGATGTATTGAATAAAACGCACATCGAACGGATTGGTGATATCATAAACCATAATGCCGCTGATGCGTTCGAGGCCGATGAACGCATAAGTGCGACGGCCGATTTTTCCGAGCACGACGCCTTCCGGTTCCGGACCTTTATCGTCGCTGCGATTGTCGAACGTGTTGTTGGTGTTGCTCGCGTTAAAATTGGCGGGAAAAGCCGCCGCGGTAATCCGCTCGAAATCATCGCCGCTGTCAAAAACAAGTTTGCCGTTAGCAGTCCGAATTGAGAAGGAACGCGTTCCGAATGCATAAAGCTCATCGAAGTCGCCGTCGTTATCCGCGTCGCCGCGCTGCTTGGTAATGTTCAAGCGCCCGAGCTTGGCGTTTCCTTTGAGAGCGGTTGCATTAGGAAAAGCGGTGGGATCGAGTGCAAGACTGCCAATCCGTGCTGATTCGGTGAAGCCGGGATATTCGCGCACGTCGCCTTCATTGGCCGTGACAATATAAGAATTATCACGGAACTCGTATGCCGCGATCCCGTCCGGCAGGTACATGCCTTTCACCGGCCAGTTGGCAATGTTGATGGTATTATCTCTATCACTGGCATCGAAGCCATTGTTGGCGGCATTGTGATCCTTAAAGCCCAATCCGATCAGTTTTTTAAACTTCGCACGTTTGATGTCCAGAACGCCGATCGCATTGTTCTCCTGCAACGTGACCCAGGCCAACTTCGAGTCGTCCAAGACCGCAATATATTCGGGTTCGATATCCTGAGCAACGGTGGCTTTCGGACCGAAAGTGCGAATACTCGGATCGAGTGTGGTATTGTTGAATGAAGCAAAATTGACCGTGCGCACATTTTTTTGGGTGACTTTGCGCGCGCCGCGCTCAAGATAGATAATGCTGACCGAGCCTTCAGGGTCAATGGTATAATCGTCGTTAGGCTCGGCTTCGTTTGCCACCAGCACTTCATCGCCATCGGACGTGAACGCCAGAATATCGGGAAGCGCGCCGACTTGCACCATGCTCAAAAACTGCCCTTTGGTGTTGAAGAAAACCACTTTGCCGGGATCGGTTTTAACGGCATTCTGCACGGCGACCGCCACGACGCCGTCATGAACGTCAACGCTATTGGCAACGGCGCCGTAAGGTGTAACATCGATCGGGGTGAGCGCTACCGGCGAGGCAGGATTGCTGATATCAACAACGTGAATTCGAGCCGCCTGCGCGTTGACGACAAAAAGCCGTTGGGTTTTATGATCGTGCGCGACGATCTCTGAACCGCCCTGATCGAAGACCCCGGTGGCATAAGTTCCGACCTTTTTGAGCTCGATGCTCGACTGTGCCATTGCCGTGTTTGCGATTATCGCCGAGATGACAAGCGCTCCGGCCATACCAATGTGCAACAACTTCCTGTGAAATCCAAAAATTCGTGGCGTTACCCTCATCATAGCTACTTCTCCTTTACGGGTTGGTTGTACAAAAAGGTTATGGGATTAAATCGCGGCCGAGGTTAAAAATTTCTTCAGCCCAAGCCGCGAAGACAATGGCGCACAGACGTAGGCTATTGGACAACAAAACTCAAAAAAATTTTAGCTCACGGAAATGGAACGTCTCACGGAAGCAAAGCATTTCAGATTTTCATTCCGTGCGCTGTTCCAATTCCGTGAGCAAACGATTCTTTTGGGTTCATAAGGCGAGAATCGAGGTGATAAACAACGGGCGGAATGGTACGTGCAAATAAGGAAGGGATAACCTTTTGCCCATACCATCCCGCCACGTTTTAACGAGAGGCTAATACTTGACCGACAATCCCACCGAGTAGGTTGACCCTTTTTGGTTGCCTTTGACCTTCCGATCCGCTTGCATGAACTCTTGCTCGTGACTGAGAATATCTTTGGCGCTGATCTTGAGCTCGTAACGATCGCCAAAATTTTGCGACATGGTGAAGTCAACCAGGTCGCGTGGCATCTCGATGATGTCGTCGTCGTACAGCGAGCCGACTTGCGCGATGCGTTCGCCGAAGCGATTGTAGAGCAAGCTCACTGAGGTGCCACGCTGCAAGCTGGTGTACAGCAAACCGAGATTGATCGTGTACGGCGATTGTCCTTGCAGGCGGCGGCCATCTTTGGCGATTGCCAGACGCGAACCTTTCAAATCGACTTTGGATTGGATCCAGGAATAATTTGCCGTCAGAGAAAAGTTGGAGAACGTGTTGCCCAGGAAGCGCAGCGATTTTCTCGCCTCCAGCTCGAAGCCGTAGTTGCGGGCTTTGTCCGCGTTGCCGTAGCTGCGGGTCAATTCCGTCGTCGGCACGATCACTTCTTCGATAGCGTCGGCAAAATTCTTGTAGAAAACACTCGCCGAAAGAATTTCGCCGACGTTCGGGAAAATCTCGAAGCGTATGTCGAAATTCGTCACCGAGGCGCGTTTCAATTCCGGATTGCCGTAAACGACGCTCACCGTCGAGAAATCATAAAAAGCAAACGGCGCCAGCTCTCTAAATTCCGGTCTCGACACAGTTCGGCTCCACGCTGCGCGGACATTCGTCGCGGCGCTCAGATTATAAGTCAGATTCACCGACGGCAGAATGTCGGGATTTTTCAGATCGACGTTCACCCGGCGATCTTGCTGGTCGAACGAGTTTAGCTTCTGCTCATTGTCTTCCAGGCGGGCGCCAGCAATCAAACGGAGATTTTTGAAAGGCACGTCGATCATCACATATCCGGCATAGAGCCTTTCGCTCGCATCGTATTTGTCCGATTTGTTGGTGAGCTCGTCGATTTCGAAGCCGTTCTCACCGATATGTTGCGGGGTAAACAATGTGTCCAAAGCGGAAAACAAGAGATTATAATTGGTCCGGCTGGTGGTTTTATATGCAAACAAACGCGCCGAAAAATCACGCTCGCTCGCATTGAGTGCGCCGCCGAATTTTACTTTCGCCTGCGAAATTTGCAGAGTAAAGTCGGAAGCGAAGCCGAGAATATTATCATTCATTCCCGCAAAAAACCGGCCGCCGCTTGTCGGGCTGGGAACGAAAGAAATGCTCGCCACGAATGGATTGGATGAATCGATTGGGCGCGCGTAACTGATGCGGCGGTAATCCGGCTCGCCGCGCTTCGAAGCCGAATAGGAGCTGCGCCATTGCCATTGCAGCCCCGCCAGACGCGGAAAAGCATGCTCACCGATCAACTGGCTGGAATAAGTTGAGCGGGAGACAAATCGCAAGCCGGTATTTCTTTGATCGGCGCTGTAGTCATAATTATTGCCGCGCAATTCCACCACCTCATCGTCAGCAGCCCGATTATAGAGATTTTTGAGGCTGATCTTGTGAAAGTCGCCGAGCTTGTAGCTCAGATTGAGCATGCCGCCCCACAGCACTGAGAACTTGTATTCTTCGCCCTTATACTCGAATTGCGGGGAGCCGTCGAAATTGTAATCGCTGCGCTCGATCTCGACCTTCTCGAAGCTGTTGCGATACGACAGCGCGCCGATGTAGCCCAGCGTACGGCCGAACAACGAGGTGCTGCTGCCGAGAGAGAGCATGTAACTGCTGTTCGGTGCGGCCTTCTGATTGGCAACGCCCCAAATGTTGGAGAACGAGCGTCCGATGGTTTGCAGCTCGCTCTTGGAATAGTTGGTGGAAATGACTTTGCTGCCATTGACCACGCCAGGCAGCTCGCGCGTGCCGTCATCGATGCCGAAAATATCCCACTTGCTGCCTTCGTACGCTCTGAAATTTCTGGTTGTCGAGGCCGTATTGTAAGCGCCGGTCGCACTCAAACGAATCGTCATTTTCTCCGGAAACTCGATAGTGTTGATTTGCACCAAGCCGCCGGAAAAATTGCCGGGCAGATCGGGCGTGAATGATTTCGAGATGACCGTGTTCTCCAACAGGTTCGATGGCAGCGTATCAAACGCGTAAGCCTTCTTATCCGGTTC
>JBOHQZ010000673.1:0-4178 GCA_050732275.1 bacterium | reverse complement strand
AAAACCACTCGTTTTGACGGGCAGTTTTCCGCAGTGACTGGGAGAGCGAGAGAACTACCGATAGAAGCGACCGCCGCCACCACCGCCGCCACCGCTTCTCCGATGACCGCCTCCACCGCCGCCGCCGCCACGCCGCCGCTCTTCGCGCGGCTTGGCTTCGTTCACGATGATCGCCCGGCCCATGATTTCCTGGCCGTTCATCACGCGCATGGCAGCGATGGCTTGCGCCTTCGCCGGCATTTCGACAAAGGCAAACCCGCGCGGCTCGCCGCTGAATTTGTCTTTGATGATGGCGACCGAGGTGACTTCGCCGTGGGCTTCAAAAGCTTGGCGGAGATCGTCTTCCGTCGCCTGGCGCGACAGATTGCCAACATAAAGGTTCACGACTGACTCCTTAGAATTGAGAGTTAACAACTGGGTGATTGGTGAAGGTGACTGACTGAGGGAAATTGCGCGTGGAACGATTGCTCCGCCAATTCGCAGTTTCTCGAACTGACATCACGTGTCATCAATCACGTTTATTGGGTATTCTCGCGGCGAGCACCGCCGCGTGGGCAAATAGCTTTTACATGAACGCGAAGCGCCTGAAGGCTACGCCCGCAGGGCGCCACTACGAACGACTACAAACCATTCAACTGAACAACACTTCGATATCTTCCCGCGTCAGTTGCTTGAACATCCCGCTGTCCGTCGTGATGAGATCGGCGACGAGCGCTTTTTTGCGCTCTTGCAGTTGCAAAATTTTTTCCTCGACCGAATCGCGGGCGATGAGCTTGTAGGCAAAAACCTGTTTGTCCTGGCCGATGCGATGGGTGCGGTCGATGGCTTGCATTTCCACCGCCGGGTTCCACCACGGATCGTAAAGAATGACATAATCCGCGGCGGTGAGATTGAGACCAAAGCCGCCGGCGCGCAGGCTGATGAGAAAAATTTTGATCGCGGGGTCGGTTTGAAATTGCTGCACCGGCTGCTCGCGGTCTTGCGTGTGGCCGTCCAAATAGGCATAAGGAATTTTCTGCTCGTCGAGATGCTCGCACATAATTCGCAGCATGCGCACGAACTGCGAGAAGACCAGCACTTTGTGATTCTCGGCGAGAATATTCTCCAGGCTCTCTTTCAGCGCCTCGAATTTGCCGGATTCGTGGTGATACTTCTTCTCGATCAAGCGGGGATGGCAGCAAATCTGGCGCAGCTTGGTCAAGCCTTCGAGCACGTACATGCGGGATTTCTGCAAGCCTTTGAGGTCGATCTGTTGCATGACGTGCGCCCGATAATAATCGCGCCAGAGATTGTACACTTTCTGCTGCTCGTCGCTCATGGCGCAATAATACAAATTTTCCACTTTGGGCGGCAGCTCTTTGGCGACGTCGTTTTTGGTGCGCCGCAGGACGAACGGGAAGACCATCTTGCGCAGCAACTGCGCGCTCGCTTCGTCCCGCTCTTTTTCGATCGGGCGGCTGAAAGCGCCTTTGAAATAATTCAAGCTGCCGAGCAGGCCGGGGTTGAGAAAGGCAAATTGGCTCCACAATTCCTGCGTGTTGTTTTCAACCGGCGTGCCGGTCAACACCAGGCGATAATTGGCCTGCAGCAGGCGCGCGGCTTTGGCGGTTTGGGAGAGCGGGTTCTTGATTTTTTGCGACTCGTCCAAAATGACGTAATGAAATTTGGCGCCTTTGAGAAACTCGATGTCACGGCGCATCACGCCGTAGCTGGTCAACACCACATCGCAGTTGTCAAATTGTTTGAGGCGGCGCCGCTCGCTGCCGGCGTGTGTCATGAATCGCAGCTCAGGCGTGAAGCGTTGAATTTCCCTTTCCCAATTGAACAGAACCGACGTGGGGCAGACGATCAGACTCGGCGCTGTCACGCCGCGAGCCTTTTCGTTTTGCAGTAGCGAGAGCGCTTGCACGGTTTTGCCCAGCCCCATATCATCCGCCAGGCAGCCGCCGAAGCGGAACTCTTGCAAAAAGTAGAACCAATTCAAGCCTTGCTTTTGATACGGCCGCAGCTCGCCGCAAAAATTTTCTGAAGCGGCGATCGGTTGGATGCCGCGAAAGTCACGCAGCCGCCGCAAATTTTCATGATAGGCCGCGTCCGCCTCTTTCGTCTCGGCTGACTCATAAAGCGTGTCGATCAAAGTAATGTGATGGCGCGAGACTTTGATGCGCTCATCGCCCGGCTCGCCGAGATTGAACAAATGCGAGAATTGCTCGAGCCAATCTTCCGGCAAAAGCGCGGTGCTGCCGTCGCGCAATCTGACGTAGCGCGTGCGATGGACCATCGCCTTGCGCAGCTCCTTCAGCGACAGCATGACACCATCGAAGTCAACCATGAGCTGCAGGTCGAACCAGTCGATCTCGCTGCTGACGTTGACTTTCAGCTTGGGCTGGACGCGCCGAACTTTGTGACGCTTCAGGTTCTCCTCGCCGAAAATCTCAAAACCCTGTTCGGCCAATTTGGGCAGTTCGAACAGGAGCCAGTCGATGGCGTAGCTTTCCCGCACGACGAACTCGCCGGTGGAAATCTGGCGCGTGCCGCTGGCGAGTATTTGCTCCTGCGCCTGCTTTTCGTTTTCCCGGTCGCGTACCACGCGCAGAAAATCGAGGCCCTCGCCGCTGTGAACGAGCAGCTCGCTTCGGCTCAACTGTCCTTCGAGAAAATCAGCCGGCGGCTCGCCATCGACCTCGTGCCGGTCATAGAGGAATTTCAGACGTATTTTCAGAATTTCGATATTCTCTTCGAGATAAAGGCGCTTGGCGGTGAAATGATCCACCACCGGCAGGTTGTCGCGATTGGGAAGCGAGAAGAACGACAGCAGGTGCGGCGCCGGCGCCAGCGAGGCAAAAAAGTCGCCCACTTCCGCTTGTGGAATCGCGAACGACTGCTGCTGGCGAAACGACTGCAAAAATTGCACGAAAGGATGCGCAGATTCGCCGGCGGCGCCAAGTCCCCCGCTTTTGCCGTCCACAGCGAAAGCGGAATCCACGGCGTGCTCGATTTTCAAGATTTCTTTCCCGCGCAAAATCCAGATCGGGTCACTGGTCAAAATATGTGTTTCCTGATCGAAGGGAATAGGCTCGTCGGCCACCAGCAGCGTGGGCTGCAATTGCAGGTCGCCGTCATTCTCCTGCAAGCGAATCTCGAATCGCGCGATCTCCGGCCGGAGGCGCAGTGGATTTTGCCGTTGTGCGTCTTCCGCGAGATAGATTTCACTATCGCGCAAGAGATCGACGAGCATGCCGTAGCGATGGCCATACGCCAGTTGGTAGCCGCTGCGCTGCTGATAATTGTAGGGATGGGCGTTCGGTTGGTCGGTCGATTCCAGCAGCATCAGCGCCAACTTTTCCTTCTGCGACATGCCGATGTGATAATAAGGCTGCTCGCGCACCGAGGTCGGATAAGCCACGCCATACGTGCCGTCTTTGCGGCGGCGGGCACGATACGGCGCCAAGGTCCACGTGTTGCGCCCGAGCTGAAGCGTGAAATACATTCCCCACGACGAACGCTCGCTGCCATAAGAAGCTGATGGGCGCCGCGCCAAATCCGGCGTGCTCGACTTGTGAATGGCGTGGATCAGTTGCCGCCAACCCGCGGCTTTTTCCTGTTGTGACTCGGCGGAAGAATCGCCAACGCGGCTTTTATGTTTTTCGATTTGGCCGGAAAATTTTTCGGTGGGAGCGGCGTGACGTTGATTGAAATAATCGCGGGCTTGCAACAGCGTGGCGATCACGTGCTTGCAAGTGAAACCATACGGGCAGGTGCAGGTCGTCAAGAAACCGCTGCCGTTGCGGTGCACGGAAACACTATATTCCTGTTTTCCCCGCACCCGCGCCGTGATCGTATCGCCATCAGTGTCGATCAACCGGACGCGGCCGTGAAGATAGTATTCGAGTCCCCGTTGGTAAATTTCCTGAGTTGCGAGCCCCAGAATCTCGCCGCTTTTGATTTGCATTGCCGAATGAATTACCGCTATTATTTTGGATAACATCAACCCCAACAAAGTTAACCGCGAATATACGCTAATCTACGCGAATAAAAATATTCGCGTCCATTCGTGTTCATTAGCGGTTAAAAAAATTTGCTGAGTTTTGTTACACAATGGCTAATTGGGCCCGAACTTCAGCCGCCTTAAGAGTCTTCGTTTGTTTCCCGCGTTCGTCAAGCAATTTCATTAGGGC
>JBOHQZ010000672.1:0-4179 GCA_050732275.1 bacterium | reverse complement strand
GATCTTTCGATCATCGAAGCCGAAGTCGAAGTGGATGAAACCGATATCGTCAACGTGCAGGTCGGACAAGAAGCGGCTGTCAAAGTCGATGCTTATCCGGACAGTTCATTCAAAGGCAAAGTCACCAAAGTGGGGCATAGTCCCATTCTCAGCACGGCTTCCGGCGCCGGACAGCAGCAAGCGACAAGCTTTGAAGTTATCGTGCAACTTATCGAAGAGATTCCCAACGTGCGGCCCGGCCTGTCTTGCAAAGCTGAAATCACCACCGGCTACCGCGAAAAAACCATCGCCGTGCCGATTCAAGCGTTGACCTTGCGCAAGCCCTCGGAGCTGAAGCCGTTGAATCCCAAAGAACGCAAAGGCAAAATCACCAATGGCGAAGCCCAAAGCGATACCACCAAAGAAAAAGAAATTCAAGGCGCCTTTGTCATTAAGGACGCAACGGTACAATTTTCCGAGGTTAAAATCGGCATTGCCGGCGACCGCTTCTTTGAAGTGATCTCCGGCTTGCAGCCTAATGATGAAGTTGTCATCGGGCCGTTCAGCGCCCTCCGCCGCCTGCGCAACGGCGACGCGGTGAAGATTGAGAAGAAAGCGAAAAAAGATTAGTAATCAGTATTCAGTTATCAGTTAGTTACCAGCAACCAGCCATGCAACAAATCTGGGAAAGCTTTGCCATCGCCTTGCGCGCCTTGTGGGCCAATAAGCTGCGTTCGGCGTTGACCATTCTGTGCGTGGTCATTTCGATCACGTCGATCATCGCCGTGGTGTCGATCGTCGACGGCATGGATTTTTACGTCAAAGACAAAATCGCTTCGCAAGGCAGCAACGTCTTCACCATCAGCCGCGTGAACGAGTGGGAGATTCTGACCGACTTTGACAAATTTCTCAAGTCGCTCAAGAACCCCAAGCTCACCTTGGATGATCTCGAAGCATTGCGCGAGGAGATGACACTGGCCGAATTTACCGACGCCAGCATCAGCCGCAGCGAGCGCGTCAGCAACGGCCGGCGTTTCGTCGACGAAGTTGAGATCCGCGGCCGCACCGAAGAATATGCCGCCATCGGTGAGTTTCCATTATCGAGCGGCAGGCATCTCAGCCGCATCGATATTCAGCAGCGCCGCGAGATTTGTGTAATCGGCTGGGACGTGGCCAACAGTCTCTTTCCAGACACCGATGCTTTGCAGCAAACCGTTAAAATCGCCGGACGGCATTACACGGTGGTTGGGGTGTGCGAAAAGAAGCCTTCGATTCTCGGCTCCAATCAGAATATTTTTGCGTTCATTCCCATCACCACGCACTTGAAGCATTACGGCTCGCGTTGGCGCTCGCTTTCGATACCGGTGCGCACGGCGAGCATGGAAATCTTTCAGGCCGCCCAGGAAGAGGCCCGGCAAATTTTGCGCATTCGCCATAAACTGAAGCCCTCGGAAGAGGACGATTTTTATATCACGGCTTCGGAACAACTGCTCTCGTTGTGGGAAACCGTCAGCCGCGCAATTTTTGGCTCATTGCTCGGGATCGTCGGCATTACCCTGGTCGTCGGCGGCATTATCATCATGAACGTTATGCTGGTTGCCGTCTCCGAGCGCACGCGGGAGATCGGCATTCGCAAAGCGATTGGCGCCAAGCGGCGTGACATCGCCATGCAGTTCGTTATTGAATCGATCACCTTGACGACCGTCGGCGGGATTATCGGCATCGCGCTTGGCTTCATGGCGGCTTATCTTGTCGCCGCCTTTTCTCCCCTGCCCTATCGCATCGCGCTTTGGTCGATCATCGTGGCCCTGCTCATTGCACTTATTGTTGGTTTGTTCTTCGGGGTTTATCCGGCGCGCAAAGCCGCCAAGCTGGACCCGGTGGAGGCGCTGAGATACGAGTGAAGCAAAAATCTGCTAAAGCGTGAAACGTACGGAGTTGTCTAACACATGAAAAAGCCACAAGCCGAATCCTGGGAAAAAATTCGCGCGCAAGTTTATGAAGCCGTGCGCGAGGCGTTGATCACCTTGCGCAGCAATCGTATGCGCTCGGGCCTGGTTATTCTCGGCGTCATGATCGGCGTCGCCAGCTTGATGGGCATGGTCGCCACATTGTCCGGTTTGGAGAAATTCATTGCCACCTCGATCACCGGCGAAGGGACGCCGATCTTGTCTTTGCAAAAAGTGAATTTTCTGGCCGGCGAGGGGCACAAAGAATGGGAAAAACGTAAAAATTTTACCACCGATGATGCCTTTGCCCTGGCGACGCTGCCCAACGTGCGCGGCGTCATGATCGAATATGGCCGCGGTACCGTGGTTAAATATAAGGATCGCAAGTCACAGCTCATTCAAGTGGCGGGAACGAATCAGCCGTTTTTGAACGTCCAAAATATCAACCTGGCCGAAGGCAGGTATTTTACCCAATTCGAGGAAGAGCATCGGCGCAGTGTTGCCGTGCTTGGCGACAAAGCCGCCAAATCGCTTTTTCCTTACGAGGATCCTCTCGGCAAGCTGATTCGCATCGATGGCAAAGAATATGAAGTGGTCGGGATTTTCGCCAACCGCAAAACTATTTTCGGAGGCTTCGGCGAGAATTTTATGGCCATCCCCTACACGGCTTTTGAGCGGGATTTTCTCTGGCGGCGCCAGGGACCGGAGCTGCACGTCATCGTCGAGAGCGAACGCTATATAGAAGACGTGCGCGAAAGTATGCAGTCGCTCATGCGCATGCGCCGCAAAGTTCCGATTGGCCAGCCGGATGATTTTGCGATTATTACTTCCGAAGCGGTGATCGAATTTACCAAGAGCATCACGGACAAAGTCGCGCTGGCATTGGTCGTGCTCTCGTCGATCGCGCTCATGGTGGGCGGCATCGGCGTGATGGTCATCATGCTGGTTTCCGTCACCGAACGCACCGCCGAGATCGGCGTGCGCAAAGCCATCGGCGCCACTCGCGGCCAAATCACCTGGCAGTTTTTGATCGAAGCCGCCACGCTTTCCGGCATCGGCGGTTTGTTGGGTCTCTTGGTTGGAATCAGCTTCGCGTTGGCTATTGCCAAATTGTTGGGCTTTCCATTCGTCCTGCCAATCGGCTGGGTGTTCATTGCCGTTTTCATGTCGGCAGCTGTCGGCCTCTTCTTCGGCATTTTCCCGGCGCGCAAAGCCGCCAAGCTGCACCCGATCGAGGCGCTCCGGCATGAGTGAGGCAAAAAGAAAAAAGCCAAGAGCAAAAAGCAAAAAGAAAGCACCGAAAAATATCTCTAAAAAGATTGGGCCGCGAGAATAGGGTTCAAATTCGCAATTTGCCGTTGTTGCGTGTATGAAATATTAAAAGCAGTTTTCGTTGCGGTTCTCTTTTTGTTGCGAAGTTCAAATATATTCGTTGCAAAATTTAAACATCTTTGTCGCACTCTTTACGGAAGAAGAGGTACAGCCATGAAGGAAATTTGGGCCTTTCTAACATTGTGGTGGGTCTTTGTGCCCGCCGCACAAGCACAGTTTAATGCCGCTGCACTCACGCCGGAGACGTTGCGCTATCGTCTGGTATCCGGCTCTACCGAAGTGGGCAGCGCGACGCTCACCATCAACCGCGACCACGCCGCCAGTCTCATTCACATCGTCGAATCGATCTCCGGCTTGTTCGAGCAAACGGCAACGATCACACTCCGTGACAACACCTCACTCCATACGCTGACGAGCCATGCCGTCATTTCGCGCGACAATCAATATCATCAATTCAAATTGCAATACGCCGACGGCGCCCAGCGCGTCACCGGCGAAATCCGCCGCCCGCTGCAATTTGGCGGTGATCGTGTGGTGAATACGGCGCTGCCCGCCGGCGCGGCCGATATTTATGCCGTTGCCCCGCTTTTTCGCGCCTCGTCTTTGGCGGTTGGGCGCATGATTCAATTTCCGCTTTTCAATGCGCTGGAAAACGAAACCGGCCTGGCCCGCGCCTGGATTGCCCGCCTCGATTCCGTTACCGTGCCGGCTGGACGCTACGAATGCTTCCGCCTCGAAGCTTACACCGGCAACGCCCGCCTGATTTTAAATATCGATACCCAGTTTCCACACCGGATCATTCGACAAATCGTGCCATCGCTCGACGTCAAATTCGAGTTGATTGCAGTTGAGTGAGTTCGGCTTGTGAAGTTCGACTTGGACAGCGAGATTTTATAAAACTTGAAGCATCGTCGTACCC
>JBOHQZ010000671.1:0-4188 GCA_050732275.1 bacterium | reverse complement strand
GAAGCCAAGAAAAGAGTTGTTGACTATTTGCGCCAAAATCGCGAAATTACGGTAAGCCAATTCAAAGAGCTGGTGGAAAACACCAGCCGTAAATTCGCCGTGCCGCTGATGCAGTATTTTGATGCGGCGGGAATTACGGAGCGGCGAGGGAATGTTAGAGTATTGGGAGTGGAGGAAGAGAGTGGATAAAAGAGAAAAATGAATCGCAAATATCAAAATCTCGTTAACGACTTCATTGGGCGTTGTCGTCAGAATTTCGGCGATCATTTAAAAGCCGCGGCTCTGTATGGCTCCGTCGCGCGTGGCTCTGCCCGATCAACCAGTGATATTGATCTCATTTTGGTTTTTGATATCTTGCCCAAAGATCACGGCAGACGTATTGATATGATTTTTCCGTTAGTCCAGCAAGCAGAAGCATCTCCAGCCGCCCAGGCACTTCGTGCTGAGGGCTTTCATCCGGCTATTTCGCCCTTTCTCTATACAATCGACGAAATAGAGCGCACTCAACCGATTCTGCTTGACATAACGGAGGACGGGATTGTTTTGTTAGATAGTGGCGTTCTCGAAAGAAAACTGCAAAAACTACGGGAGCGTTTAAAGGAGCTCGGTGCCAAACGTGTGGTACATACTGATGGTTCTATGTACTGGGACCTCAAACCTGATTGGCAACCCGGGGAAGAAATTGAGTTATGAAGACAAAAAAATTAGCTCAAATCTTCGTCAATGACGCACTGATCATTCTTGACGAGGCCAACAAAGTTTTGAACGCACACACTGGCACCGGACCGTACGAAAAGCGCAGGAGGCAGTCGAGCTTGCCTTAAAAGGTTTAATGCGTTGGACGGGCATCGAGTATAGCAAAATTCACAAGATTGGCAAGTTTTTTGAAAACCCCAAATTACAAGCCTTGTTAACGCCTGAAGAGATGCGACAGTTTGCGGCGATTACGGATAATCTGGCATTAAAACGGGAGCTGGCTTTTTATGGTAGTGACGATATGGGAGCGCCGGAGCTATTTGACCGCGATGCGGCTCAGAAAGCTTTGGATGAATGTCGTTTGATCGTTGGGCGTGCCGAAAAAATTGTTTTCTCTCAAGAAGAAATCAAGAATGTTGCTCGGGAAAATAAATCTTCAGTAAGTTCAGAAACTGCTGAGGACAAGTCGAAAGGCAAATCGGGTGCATGAGTTCGGTCCGGCCATGATTTCTTTCCATCACCACCGAAGTTCTCATGAGTTCTAATCATACCAAAGAAGATATCACCCGCCTCACCGAAAAAGTCCGCTGCGCGGGTTGAGCTTCCAAATTGAGCCCAACGGTGTTGTGGCAAGTTTTGGCAAAAGTGAAGAAGGTCAAGATGCCCGGCGTGCTGGTCGGATTGGACGCGGCGGCGGATGCCGGCATTTTCCAACTGCGCGAGGATTTGGCGCTGGTGCAGACGGTGGATTTTTTCACGCCGATCGTGGATGATCCGTATGATTATGGTCGCATTGCTGCGACCAATTCGCTCTCGGACGTTTACGTCATGGGTGGCAAGCCGGTCACCGCGCTGAATATCGCTTGCTATCCGGCGAAGAGTGACCCTGATACGCTCGCGGCGATTTTGAACGGCGGCATCGATCAAGCCGCTGCGGCCGGCGTCGCGGTTATCGGCGGGCACACCGTCGATGATCCGGAAATCAAATACGGGCTGGCGGTCACCGGCGTGGTGCATCCGCAGCAGATCGTACACAATCACACTGCGCAAGTGGGAGATGCGTTGGTGCTCACCAAGCCACTCGGCACCGGCATTCTCAGCACCGCGGTCAAACGCGGTATGTTGTCGGATGCCGGCATTCGACAACTCACCGCGAGCATGCTATTTTTAAACCGCGCCGCGAGCGAAGCGATGATTGCCGTGGGCGTCCACGCCGCTACCGACGTCACCGGATTCGGTTTGCTCGGCCATGCTCACGAGATGGCCTCGGCAAGCGGCGTCTCTTTTCGAATTGAGGCGAAAGCCGTTCCGCTTTTACCGGAAGTTTTGCATTTTGCCGAACAAGGTTGCATTCCCGGCGGCAACCGGAATAATTGGGAGTTCATGAAAGATCACGTTTCGAGCCGAGAAGGAATTGATCCGCTGCTGTTGAAAGTCTTGCACGATCCGCAGACTGCCGGCGGCTTGTTGGTGAGTCTCGAACAAAAGAAAGTGGGTGAATATCTCAATCGGCTTGCCGATCAAGGCGTGCAGGCGAGACAGATTGGTGAAGTTGTGCCGCGTCGCCAGGCTTCAGTTATGGTGGAATAGTCGTCTGGAAAAGCACAACCCGGACAAGCCGGAACCAAACAGTTTAAAAAAATTGCCCAACGGATGGGAAAACGACCAACGGATAAAAGCAATTGATCGCAAAATGATTATGGAAGGAAATTTACGAATCACGTTTTTACGCCTCACGCTTGATGGCGTGCGAATCAAGCCGTGCTATCTTATTTTTCCCAGCCAATCGAGAATCTTTAATCGCCAAACTATCGTCGCGGCTTCTAATTGAACTTTGTGCGACATTTTGGATTTGCCGCGGCGGCGCTGCGTGAACACGATGGGAACTTCACAGATGCGCGAGCCGTTGCGCCAGATGCGATAGTGCAGCTCGATTTGAAAAGCGTAACCGTTCGAGAAAAAATGATCGAGACGCACGGACTCGAGCGCGCGGCTGTTGATGCATTTGAAGCCGCTGGTGCAGTCGTTGATCGGCATACCGGTGATGGTGCGCGTGTACCAATTGGCGAAAATGCTCAGCAACAGCCGGGGAAGCGGCCAATTGACGACGTTGATGCCTTTGAGATAGCGCGAGCCAATGACCAAATCATAATCCGCCGCTCTCTCCAAAAGCCGCGGCAAATCCTCCGGATCGTGCGAGAGGTCGGCGTCCATCTCGAGAATCACGTTGTAACCATTTTGTAACGCATATTGAAAGCCGTTCACATACGCCGAGCCTAAGCCCATTTTGCGCGGCCGGTGCAACAAGTGCAGGCGCGTCTCTTGCTCCGCCAATTGCGCCACCAGCTCACCGGTGCCATCCGGGGAATTATCATCAACGATCAGAATTTCGATAGCAGGCGAAGTAATGCCTAAAATGCGGTCGATAACGGTTTTAATGTTATCAGCCTCATTATAAGTAGGGATGATCACCAATGCACGGTGTTCATTAAGGCCTGACAAAATGACACTCATCTCTATAATCTCCATCCCTGTTTACCCACAAACCTGTCAATCTGCGGAAAAGAGGCGCGATTGTTGCTCATGCTGATAATGTGTAACAAAAAAACGCGCCGTCACCAAAGAGCACGGTTTAAAATACAAAATCGATCTGCGGAGACAAACTGAGCTACCAGCAACCAGCAACCAGCCTCACTTGATTCGATAGCCATATTCATCGTTGTTAAATATCCAGCCCACAATCGTTCCGGGCCGGATGTCTTTGAACGGATACACCTGGCGCGTGATCGCCGCCGATCCCTGGCCGTGCAATCCTTGACGGGCGCGTTCCATAATGCGGCAGCGCTCCTGCCACTGGGCAAGATTGGCCGGCCGCAGATCAACCCATCCCTTGGTCGCCCAATTGTCGATATCGCCCTTTTGAATCGGAACGGTTTTTTCGCCGACCACCTCCGGGATGCGGATGAACGGACCACGCATCAGTTCGTTTCCACCGGGCGCAAGAATGGGCACGCCAATCGAAGTGATGAGCTGCCGGAGGGTGTGATCGGTCTGCACGCGCTGATAAATCTTTGTGGCAATCTCTTCCGAAGCATGCGCCAACACTTCCTTCAACGTGCCGAACTCGATGCGCAACAGCTCGGCTTCCCAAAGCAGCTTGGACAACTGCGGCGGCCCCAATTGGCCCAACGCCACGCTGTGAGTCTTCGTTTCCTGCTCCAAACGTTCGAGCACGTCCAAAACTTGTTGGCGCAAATAGCCGGCGCGATAGGTGGGGTTCATCACCGCGCCGTCGATGGCGGCAATTACGTCCTTGCCCGTGTTGCTGCCGCGAATCTCCAAAACGACATCGCGCGCAATCTCTTCCGGCGTGATAAATTCCATCTGGCGGAGCGAGGTAATCGCCGCAAATTCGCCTTTGGTGAAAAGGCCGTTCTCGCCCGTATCGACAACCGGCAGATCGAGCGCCCGCAATTGTTCGAAGCCGTTTTT
>JBOHQZ010000670.1:0-4191 GCA_050732275.1 bacterium | reverse complement strand
AATGACGAGGCGATTCGAATTTATAAGCTCGGCCTCGTTGTCGCACGCAACGCGCATGATGCGCACACGGCGAGCGAGATTCAAGCGGCGTTGGATATGCTGGATGCTTGATTCTTGATCCTGGATGCTTGATGCTGGATCCTATTTATGGCGCTTCCACAATCCAGCATCAAGCATCCAGAATCCAACTCAAAAATCCCGATTCAACCGGAAAGCCACTACTATATCTTTCCCACCCACGTCGGTGCGTTTGGCGAACTCGATGCGGACCTGGCCGTCGCGGTCGGTCAGCGCCAAGCCGGCACTGGTTTTAAGCTTGTCCCAAGCGAGAGTATCGAACGACTTGTCCGCGGCGGTGTTGTTCTCCGCGAACCATGCGAGTCCCGCATCGGCGAACAAGATCAGATTGAACTCTTCGATGATCGGAATATCGTGCAACCGGCTGGTCTTGGAATTTAAGCGGTATTCGACGTTCGCCAGCACCATGCGGTCGCCGGTGAACTCTTTGAAACGATAGCCTCGCAGCGTCGAGATGCCGCCGAGATCGAAAAGGTACTGTTGGGGCAAAATTCCGCGACCGGTGCCGGCGCGCAGCCGAATGTCAAAATTTTTTCCATAGCCAATCGGCTGATAGCGCCGGATATCGACAATGAAGCGCTCGAAATCGAATTCACTGTCTAGTTCCGGACGGCCCGTCTCGCCTTCGAGGGAGACCAGCCAGCCGCGACGCGGATGCCGGTTGTGGTCACGGGTATCAAGGACGATACGGCCAAGGTAGCTGATCATCGTGCCTTCGTCAATCACCTGATTGGAACGAAATCTTTTCTTGTTGACGAAGAGCGACCAATCGGTTTTATTCGGGAGAGCAAAATGATTGTCATGGCGATAAGCGGCTGTCAGCTTGAAAGGCCGGCCTAAATGTTGGGTCGCATAAAAACTAAATCCATCGCGGCGATAATAATCCTGAAAATCTTCGTTGATCAAAATCGCGGCGAGGCTATTTTCAACTTCCGAAATGATCCATTCGTCTTGTGAGTCCGTCAGGTCGTGCGCTTCGCCGCCGAGGATGAAACGGAAAGCGCGGCCGACATAAAATTCTGCGCCGGCTTCGTATTGCCAGCGTTTGGCTTTGAAGCCATAACCGCCGGAGCCAAAGACTTCGATATTGGCGAGATAACGGCGATTGTAGGTGCGCGGCAGCTCTCCGCCGAGAAACAGGCCGTCGACGCGATTGTAATGGGCTTTGAAATCGAATTTATTATTCCAGTCCTCCTGCCAGCGGCGCCACTGGCGGCGATTCCAGCGATGCTCCCTCTCTTCGCCTTCGTCATGTCGCACGCGACGGGTTTCTTCCTTTTCTTCGATCAAATAACGCGGCGAAGTTTCCACCATGTCGCCGAAGACGCGGCTGTTGGGCCGGCGGTCGATGCGCCCGCCGATGCTCACCACGTCGCCAAGCACTTCGCCGGTCGAATCGATCAGCGCGTCGCCCCGAATGATCAACACGGAGCCATTCACCTTCCCGGCGATGGTCACCGTGCCGCGCGTGACGACTAAATCATTCTCCAGCGTCACGCCGGTGGCAACCGCGTAATTTCCAAGCTCGCGGCGAATGCGCGCCTCGTCGCGGTGCTTCAGATAGCGCTGCTCCGCCGCTTGGCGCAGGGCGCGGTCGCGATCATCGCGCTCCTGCACAGTTGTTGCCGAAGAGGCAAGCGCCTCTCCAGCTTTGGCAGTGCGCGAAATCAACAATCCGAAAATCAATAAAAGCGCGAGCACGGCGATCACCAGAAAAATAAGTTGCTTCATCACCATCCGATCCGTAGCTGTTTTGTTCATGAATTTTCCTCCTCCGAAATGAGGGGAGTGTGGACTTTCTAGGCCACACGCGCATCGCGGACAAGAAAGTCCGCGCTCCCTCGGTTTTGCCTTGATTTTTTCGCTTTCGCCAACACTTCCTGAATAGTTTAGCGACTCAATCTTTATGCCAAGATAATGGGGTTGGATTGATGTTGGCAAAGGGGTGCGCTCTATGCGATCAATTTACTAATTTTTCATATTTTAAATAAGGTAAGGAAGAGAATCGAGTTGGAGCTTATATTATTGGGCAGCAGTAAAGGTGTGTAATCTAAACACAAGCAGAAAGTGCTAATTGTGGCGATTGGCTACACTTAAATTTCGATTGGGGTTGATTCATTTTCGGAACGAACGAACAAGAGACGCCAGATCAAAATGCACATGCCGATCGTCAAGCCCACATCGGCAAGATTGAAAACAAAAGGCCAACGCATGGCGCCAAAGCGAATCTCGATGAAGTCGATGACTTCTCCATAAGCCATGCGGTCGATGAGATTGCCGAGGGCGCCGCCAAGAATGAGAGCAAAGGCCAGACGATGCGAAAAAGGCGCGCGGCGCAAGCGATACAGGTAAACGAGAATGGCAGTGCTGGCAATCGCCGAGAAGACGATGAGGAAAATTCTATTGGCAAAATCAAGGCCGAAAGCCATGCCGGGGTTTTGGATATAAGTAAAATGCAAGACGTTGCCCAAAACGATGAACGATTCGTTGAGATCAAAGCGGCTTTTGATCGCCAGCTTGGAGAGCTGATCCGGAATCAAGACGAGCAGGGAGAATATTAAAATGGTCATGTGTATTGACAATTTATAAAAACGAAACGCCACTTGTTCCCTCATCCGATCGGGAGCGGGTGGCGTTTATTTTCGCGTGTGCCGAAAAACTCAAATCTTATTTTTCCCATTTCTGAAAAGTATGTTCAATGCTTTTACTTTCTTTTTCGCCTCCTTGTACGAAGCTTTTTTAAATACGCTTCGATCTCTTTCGCGGACAAACCTTTGAGTCGCGCTTCCACAGGCAAACCTTTGAGCCGCGCTTCCACAGGCAAACCTTTGAGCCACTCTTCCACAGGCAAACCTTTGAGCCGCTCTTCCACAGGCAAACCTTTGAGCCGCTCTTCCACAGGCAAACCTTTGAGCCGCTCTTCGGCTGTTAGCTTATCCAGGTTCTCTTTAGTAAAATCGCGGTAGAAATCATCCCAAGTATAAGACATGGCGATACCCTCGACACGATAACGTTGATACAACTGTTCAATAACGGTGCTATGATCATCTCGACGCCAGTGATAGTGCAAGAAGCCATACTGCACCTTTTCTGCAATCCCACTGAACAACTGCCACATGGCGTTCCGCTCGATTTCCGGCACCTGGCTGAGAACGATGATCCGTATCCTATGCGTGCCCCAGAGCGTTTCATATACCCCTTGCTTTAACGACGTGAGCGGCACTTCCGTTGCAAGCTTTTCGGGTTGTCGCGTGCATACGGCGTATAGCCGGAAATCCTCAGCCGGCAATAACTTTTCGTGAGATGGGCTGGTCTGCTTTCGATAATTCACATAATGTCCCACCAACTCATCCAACACCCAACTATCCAGCGTTTGATGCAGGGATTTATACGTCAACAGATTATGACGCCCCAAATTCTCCAGACCGTCCGGCAATTCCGGAACCTGTCCATCTGCTTCCTGCTCAATAATCACCACATCCAAAAGTTGCTTTTTGAGAGAAAGGTCTCTCTCGACATCGACGCGATAGCTGGAATCGCTAAAATAGTCGGTCAAGGCCAATCCGAATAGACGATGAAGTTCCATTATGCCCCGCGCCTCAGTATGTTCTCTGCTAAAATAAAGAAATGAAACGATAAAGTCAAGCTCTCTTTAGGTGAACTTTTCAACGGGAGCGGAAACGGTTTAACCGACTAACCTGCCAACTCCTTACTTGTCGCGGCGCAACGCTTCGATGAGCGCTTGCATATCTGCCGGCAGCTCGCTTTCAAAGTGCAACGGCTGCTGCGTTACCGGATGGATAAATCCCAGCGCGCGAGCGTGCAGCGCTTGCCGCTTGAAGCCTTGCAGCAGGTTGACGAAAAAACGCGTCTCTTCCACATTCAACCCGGCTGTGTGGCTTTTGCGGCCGCCGTAGACGGGATCGCCAAAAACCGAATGGCCGCGATGCGCCAAGTGGACGCGAATTTGGTGCGTGCGTCCGGTCTCCAAACGCAAGCGCAGTAAACTGAGCAGCCGAAATTTTTCAATTATTTCGTAATGCGTGACGGCCCATTTTCCTTTTGTCTGCGAAACCACGATTTTGCGCCGGTCGCTCGCGCTGCGCACGAGAA
>JBOHQZ010000669.1:0-4210 GCA_050732275.1 bacterium | reverse complement strand
ATCCCAGCGCAGCCGCACTCCATCCCAGTTGTTTGAGCCGGCGCCATTTTTGGCACGAAAAATGAAAACACCTTTGCGATCGGAAACGGCTTTTATAGCGGCAGCAACACCGTTGTTGTTGGTTACGCTATGATCGCTGCTTTTCGAAGAGAGCGTGGCATGTTGCCAAGTGGCGCCGCCGTCGGTGCTGAATTTCACGAACAACCACGCTGCGTCATAATTGAAAGGCGCCATTTGGCCGGGCCCGGCGAGATCATTCCGCCACGAGTTTTCCCAGCGCAAATCGAATTCGACCATTACGTGGCTGTCCACGACCTCCCCTTTGAGCGCAACGTGTTTGACTTCGACATCGTTGGCACGCGCGCTTCCCAACGGCAAAATAATGGTGAGGACCACGAACGGGAGCAAGAAGATAATGCCAAATTTCATGGTAATTTCTCCCAAAGTTATTTTAAGAGGTAAGCAGCTTTGAAGGGCAATTGGGGGAGGTGTTGAGGAAAGCCATTCCATCAACCCTCGAAGCCAAGATAGCGATTTATAAATACAGTATGCTTGCGTGAACATACTGCTTATAACAACAATCGTATTACACTTATTCTGTAATTACTCCATAAAGCGGGCCGTTGCGGAAAATAAATTTTGCGCTTGCGCCTTAGAAATGATTCGGCTAAATTGTAACAATTTCGAGCCCGGATTTGGAACCGAGAAAACCAGATGCTCATAAATCCACGGCTGTTGGCCGCAACCCAAAAGTTAGCCGCGAATAAACGCGAATCATCGCCAATAAAAAATAGTCGCGACCATTCGCGGTTAAAAATTTTTACTGAAAAAGCACGAATTTCACACTAACTCAAGAAAGCCGCATGTCGAAAGCTTACGATGCCATCATCATCGGCGCGGGCCACAACGGGCTGGTCAACGCCGCGTATCTCGCCCGCGCCGGCAAAAAGGTTTTAGTTCTCGAACGCCGCCATCTCGTTGGCGGCGCTTCCGTTACCGAAGAAATTTTTCCCGGCTTCAAATTTTCCGTTTTCTCGTATGTCGTCAGTTTGTTCCGGCCCGAGATCATTCGCGATCTCGATTTGCCCAAACATGGCCTGACGATTCTGCCGTTGTCGAGCACGCTGACGCCGATGCCGAATGGCAACTATCTTTATCGCGATTGGGATCATTTTCGCACCATGCGAGACATTGCGCGGCACTCGCAGCGCGACGCCGAAGCTTATGATGAATACAGCCGGTCAATGTACTTCATGGCCAAAGCGGTCAAATACATGCTCGGCATCATTCCGCCCGACCCGACCAGGCTCAACCCCAAAGATCTGATGGGGCTAACCAGCCTCGGCAAGCATGTTCTTGGCTTGGGTGAAGAAAATATCTACCTGTTGACCAAGCTGATGACGATGAGCTCCGCCGACTTTTTGGAAGAGTGGTTTGAAGCCGACGCACTTAAAGCAACGCTTTCATCGAGTGGCATTATCGGCACATTTCTTGGCCCACGCTCACCGGGCACAGCTTATGTATTGCTTCATCACTACATGGGGGAAATTGACGGCTCCTTTCGCGCCTGGGGGTTTGCCAAAGGCGGCACCGGCGGCATCGCCAACGCCATTGCGAGTGCGGCGCGCGAATTTGGCGCCGAGATTCGCTGCAACGCGCCGGTGGCCAAGGTGATTGTGAAAAATGAAACCGCTACCGGCGTGGCGTTGGAAAATGGCGACGAGTTCTACGGCAAGGTGATTATTTCGAGCCTTGACCCGAAACTGACTTTTCTCAAACTGGTTGATGCTTCCATACTGCCGGACGAGCTGGTGACGTCGATTCGCCGTTTCAACATTCGCGGCTCCTCGGCAAAAGTGAATTTGGCATTGGAGGCTTTGCCGAATTGGGCTTGTATGCCGGGAGCCGGTCCACATTTGCACGGGGCGTTCTCAATCAGCCCGAGTCTCGAATATCTCGAACGCGCTTATGATGATGCGAAATACGGTAACTTCTCGCAGAAACCTTATATCGATATCATTCTTCCGTCGATGATCGATCCCGATATGGCGCCGCCCGGCAAGCACGTCATGTCGTGCTTCGTGCAATATGCGCCGTATCAATTGCGCGAGGGCACATGGGAGCAGAAACGCGAAGCCCTCGGCGATGCTGTGGTCAACACCTTGTCCGAGTACATTCCAAATCTTAAAAATATCATCCTGCACCGGCAAGTCATGACGCCGTGGGACATCGAGCAAACCGTTGGACTCTCGCAAGGCAATATCTTTCAAGGCGAGTTGACGTTGTCGCAATTATTTTTCTTGCGGCCCGCGGCCGGTTGGGCGAAGTATCGCACGCCGATTCGCAACTATTATCAATGCGGCTCCGGCACCCATCCCGGCGGCGGCATCACCGGCGCACCGGGGAGGTTGGCGGCGCTGGAGATTTTGAAGGATTTGAAATGAAATTCAGATAATGAGATAATACTCATTGAAAGATCGAACGAAAAAGGGTATTCAGATGAATACCCTTTTTCATATTCATACGAGTTTTCTGACCGCCATTTGACTCTACG
Source organism: bacterium (assembly GCA_050732275.1). Lineage (GTDB taxonomy): Bacteria > Zhuqueibacterota > Zhuqueibacteria > Zhuqueibacterales > Zhuqueibacteraceae > Zhuqueibacter. Next base: position 1,656 of record JBOHQZ010000669.1, on the reverse strand, counting down.
GACATAGCCTTATTTCAGCAAGACCATGGGTTTCGCCTGCTTAAAATCCCCGGCTTTGAGGTGATAGAAGTAAGTGCCGCTTGGCGCCACAATCCCATCCGCGTCGCGCCCATCCCAGGCAATCGTATAAGAGCCTGCTGCTTTGAATTCGTCCGTCAATATGCGTACCACCTGCCCTTGCAAGTTGAAAACCTTGATCACAACACGGCTTTCACTTGGCAACTGGTAACTGATCATGGTCTGCGGATTAAATGGATTCGGATAATTTTGTTCTATACCAAATGAAGTTGGTATGGATTCGGTGATCAAATCTTCCGCAGCTTTTGCAGATCCGACGAATTTGCATCTGCCCCAGGCCGTTCCCCAACGACCGTCCTGTGTCGGAAAGGCCGTCAAAATTGAACCGCGTTGATCCGCAAATTCATTGAATACCCAGAAGAAGTCCTCGTTCGAGGGGTCCACCGCAATACCGCTATAGTCACCCCAACGATTGTTCGCGCCGCCGAACCGGCGGAAGTAGAAATCTTCGCCCGCTTTGACGACTTCTGATGCTTGCACCGTACCCGGAGGGTCGCTCGCAGTTTTTACGGTTACGTATGCGCCGGCAAATACAGTGGGCGCCGAAGCCGAGAAGCCGAATGCCGCATGTCCATCACGGTTTACCGCCACTGCCGGGAAATAGGTGAAGGTGCCCGGAGCAATGTCTTCGCCGCCGATATTGCCTTGATCGTCCAATGTAATTGGGCCAGGCACTGCGGAAGTATTTAGCTTCCACCAATGCGTCGTGGTTTGGCCTGCATCCGGGCCGGAATTCGGATTAATTTCTGCTACCATCCACAGAGCGTTGTCCCGCCAAACACAATCCAGCGCTCGGCGATCGTTGACTTCAATAGTCCTGGGGATGCCACCCAAGTCGAGGCCGGGCTGGGGCGCGTCAGGAAGAGCGACTGGGCTAAAATTCTCGATGTTGCCGATATTAATAAACTCTTGTGTGAAGGTGGTGGTACCGAGTGGATTGCCAACGCGAACTACTTGAACGAATTCATCGACACCGTTACTCAGGCCGGAGTAGGAAACCAGATACGTACCTATTCCAGAGCCAACTCCACCAGAGCCAAATACCAACGCGGGCATGGTGGTGGTTGCGATGCCGCCGCCGGCGTAAGGATTATGAACGGTGACACCAGTAGAGCCTCCATCATAGAATCCGCCGGCGCCGGCGCCTTTGTCCACGATCCACAGCCGCACCCCACCAAAGGAACCAAAGGGAACGAAGGTAAACATGTTGGCAGTAATATAAACCGCTTCTTCGTCCACCTCAAAGCCGGGGTAATCCGCCCAATGGTCAAAAAGTGTGACGGGCCTAGGGATTACGGTCTTCGAATTAATGGCGTGAAAGCGCCAGTCGGCAGCATTTTGGGGATTGCCGTCTTTGGAAACAGCCAACAGGATACGAGAAACGTTGGTCGGGCTGACCGATGCCGTGCCAGTGATCTGCTCCAACGCCACCACGACGAAACGGTCCTCGTACTGGTCATAAACGATCTTGGGGTCGAAGGGAAAAGTTGTAGGCGACAGAGGCGCGAAGAAATCTCTCAGGCCGTCTCGCCATTCGAGTTGTCCATCTTTGTTACGGGCTTCGATCATGGAGTTGAC
>JBOHQZ010000668.1:0-4215 GCA_050732275.1 bacterium | reverse complement strand
TGTATTCATTGCGCCGGTGTCCCCCAAAAGTGATGGCGGCGAAAGGATGATCACGTGCAAAAAAATGTCTCGTTTGGAATCAGTTGGCGCTTTCAAGGTGAGACAGTATTGCCAATCTCTGCCTTAGTATCCGTGATTAAATAGTTTCCCCATTTGGCCGTGACCGCATGCCTTGGAATTGGAAAGTTATTTAATAGCTATTTCTTATTGATACGTGCGGGCTTTCGATCCGTTTGGACTAACCTGATCACGGGCGCCAGTTAGCTGGCCCTCGCATTCTTTCCGGTACAACGCTACTTCTTTAAGAAACGCCTCGCCGCGATTGCGATCATCTTTGGAGAGTTTGAGCCCTCCGATACGCTGCAATTCTTCGCAGGCGGGTTCCATTTTTTTTGCCGCTTGATATGCTCTGGCCAGACGCGTTCGGCACACCAGCTCGATATATGGCGAAAGCGCATTGTCGTCTTGCAGCGATCGCAGAATTTGGCTATAGCAAGCTACGGCTTGGTCATAACGCTCGACTCGATACGCCGCTGCCGCCGCGGCCCAGAGAAAAAAACGGCTGTCCGGATAAATGGTCAGCACTGAATCCACCAACACCAGAGCCTCTTCCGAGCGGTTTTCATCCATGAGAATCCAGCTTAAGCCGTTGATCGCGGCTGACTTGCTGTAACGCCCGTTGGCGATCGCTTCCCGCACCATGCGAATGCCTTCCGCTCGCTCGTCGTCAACGAACGGCAGCCAGGCGAAGCTTTTGCTCATCTTGCTGCGATAATATTTGTAAGTGCCGATGCCGAGATAGGCGTCGTAAAGCTGGGGATCGTGCTTGAGCGCCGCTTCCAAATGTTGAATGCATTGCCAGCCGGTGCGAAACGCCTCGAAATAACGCTTTTTTTTGCCGAGAAAAAAAGCCTCATAACCCAAAGCGCTGCCGAGAAAAAAGTGCGCCCAAGCGTCTTTGACGTTCTGCCGCAGCTTTTTTTCCGCCAGCTTACGGCTTATGCCGGTGGCGTCGAAAAAAATCTTCTCGTCTTCCAGGCTGCCGTAATCCAGCATGCGCGCTTGCAAAACCGCGGCGCGAAAAAAATAACCGACCGGCTCCTCCGGCGCAAGCCTGGCGGCGGAATCGGCCAGCGCCAAAGCCATTCCATATTTTTGAGCAATGGTGAGGTTGATTGCCTGTCGCACTAATGAGTCAATTTTCCCGGCCTGGCTGGAGGCGATGATATGAAATTTAGGCAACATGCCGGCTTGAGCTTCCGCAGCCAGGCTATTCGGTGAGTAAATAAGAAGAGCGTAAACTATCAACGGCCAATAAATGCATAAGCCGGGGCAAAAAAATTTTTTCATGGCTTCAACGTTACAATGCTCGGAGCTTGAGATCAAAAAAACGTGCGTCTTTGAAAATTAGCAAGAAAAGCCGGATTTCCAAGTTTAATTTTGGTTACAAATCCGGCGGCGGTGCGAACGGACGATAGCAGGCAAGACCGCAACGAAAATATTGACAATAATTGCAAAAATTTGTATATTGCCTTGCTATATATGTCTGAAATTTAAGTAACGGAAGAGATCACCAGAAAGGAGGGAGTGTGGCAAAGCTCACTGGTGGTAGCCGTTCGCGAACCGACCAGACGCTCGAGAAGTATCTCCAGGAAATCGGCGAAGTGCCGCTGCTATCGGCCGAGGACGAGATTGAACTAGCCAAGCGGATCAAAAAGGGGGATCAAGACGCTTTGGAGAAGCTCACCAAGGCGAATTTGCGCTTTGTGGTGAGTGTGGCCAAGCAATATCAGAATCAAGGCCCGTCTTTAGGGGATTTGATCAATGAAGGCAATTTGGGCCTCATCAAAGCCGCCAATCGTTTCGACGAAACCCGGGGATTCAAATTCATTTCCTATGCGGTGTGGTGGATTCGCCAATCCATTCTGCAAGCGCTGGCAGAGCAGTCCCGCGTCGTGCGCCTGCCGCTGAACCGCGTCGGTGCCATCAACAAGGTGGCCAAAGCCTTCAGCGCCCTAGAGCAGGAGTTTGAGCGCGAGCCACTGCCGCACGAGATCGCCGACCAGTTGGAAATGACCCTTCACGATGTCGCCGACACGCTGAAAATCTCCGGCAAACACCTCTCGCTCGATGCCCCGTTCAACCAAGATGAAGAGAGCCGGCTGCTGGACGTCATCGAAAATCAAGAGATGCCCGCGCCCGACAGCTCTTTGATGACGGAATCGCTCAAAATCGAGGTCGAAAGAGCGCTCTCTACTTTGACGAGAAGGGAAGCCGAAGTGGTCAAGCTTTATTTTGGTTTGGGACGCGAGCATCCACTAACGTTGGAAGAAATTGGCGAACGCTTCAAGCTGACGCGCGAGCGTGTCCGGCAAATTAAAGAGAAGGCCATTAAGCGCCTGCGCCATGCTTCGCGCAGCAAACCGTTACGGAGTTATCTCGGCTGAGCCGAATTCCCCTCGGCAGATGCGAAAGCAACCTCGCCGGGGCGACGCGTTTGAGTTTTACGTTGAATCATTTCGGGATTCGAGCCGATTTGCTCCTGTTACAAAATTGTCACGGCCAAAAAATTTTCGCTTGACTTCATGATCGCTTTTGGTTATATTCAATGCAAAAAGAAAAATATGAATTGCTTTTAGATCAGGTGATTTTTTGTTCAGTTGTTTTTTTAAACGTTAGATCATCCTGCTCCTCTCTATATAGATTCGACGCTTTGGTATCTGGGTGTTGGGTTGGCAGTCATGTAAACACAGCGCGCAAGGTGTCGTTAACGTTATTGTTTTTTTCGCTTATGTCGTTTTCGCCTGCAAAGACACCGAGGGAATTTTGTTTTTCGAGCAAACGCCTAAACAACGACCAGGTCTCTGCACAATTTACGGAGGAAGGGAAAAATGCGCGATAAAAAGATCAAGCTGATCTATTTTTCGATGCAGGGGTCGGAAGTTAAATCCATTAATTTAACGTGGAAGAGGATTCTTTCAATCATGTTCTCCTCATTCGTCGTCATGCTCCTATTGGTAGGATCCTCTATCGCCCTGTTCACCGACGCTTACCACAACGTCCGTATTGCCTCGTTGAGCAAAACCAACCAGGTTCTTACCAATCAATTGCAACAGTTCAGCAACAAAGTGACGCGCATCGAAACGCAGATGCAAATCGTCGAGCGCGATGACGATGATCTGCGCAAGCGCGTCGGTTTTTCTCCCATCGACGAGGACTGGCGTAAGGTTGGTATCGGGGGGGCGAGCGAGGAGAATCCCGAGCTTAATGCGCTGCCAGTAGATTTAAAAAGTCAAACGGCGCAGCTTAACTTGGCGGTTGATGCCCTCGAGCGCCGGATCAAGCTGCACTTCGACAACGCCAAGGAAGTGCGCGAAAAATTACAGGCGGATTCAACGCGCATCAAGCATACGCCCTCAATCCGCCCGGTGCTGGAAGGGGACGGTCGCTTCACCGACAAGTTTGGCATGCGGCTGGACCCATTTATCGATCGGCCCAAGCATCACGAGGGGGTCGACATTTCAGCCGAGTCCGGCACTGAAGTGTATGCCGCCGCCGCCGGCCGCGTAGAAAAGGCGGAAACGAGCTACAGGCCGGGGCAAGGATTTGGAAAGATGGTTATCATCGACCACGGCAACGGACTTAAAACGCTTTATGGCCATCTTTCGCAAGTCATGGTCAAAGTCGGCCAAGTCGTCGACCGGTGGGATCTCATCGGACTCGTCGGCGAGACCGGACGCGCCACTGGGCCGCATTTGCACTACGAAGTTTTGGTTGAAGGGAAACCGATCGATCCCGAATTGCACATTTTGAATTGAGTAAGTTTGTCAAAAGGACATTGAACTCAAGCGCTTTCCCATCGGGAAGCGCTTTTTTATTTGTCGGAGGGCGGATAAATGTCGCAGCTCGAGTTTACACTGACCTCTGAAAATTTTGCCGCCGCGTCTTTTCTGGAAGAATTGAACGCCGAGCAACGCGAAGCGGTGCAGCATCCCGCCGGACCGTTGGCGATCATCGCCGGCGCCGGCACCGGCAAAACGCGCGTCATCACCTACCGCATTGCGTATCTCATCGCCGCCAAACTGGCCAAGCCCAGGGAAATTCTCTCCCTCACTTTTACCGACAAAGCCGCCGCCGAGATGGAAGAGCGCGTCGACGTCCTGGTGCCGTACAGCTTCACCGACATGACGATCTCGACCTTCCACTCCTTTGGCG
>JBOHQZ010000667.1:0-4219 GCA_050732275.1 bacterium | reverse complement strand
CATGCCGAAGTGCTCTCTGAAAGCATCGAGAATCTGCTGCGGCTTTCCGGCCTCGCTTTGAAGAATATCGAAGCGCTTGCGGTGTCCATCGGCCCCGGCTCGTTCACCGGTCTCCGAATCGGATTAGGGACCGCCAAAGGTTTGGCGTTTGCGGGCGGCAAGCCATTGGTGGCGGTCGGCACGTTGTTGGCGCAAGCTGCGGCCTGTGGACAGTGTTCAGTGAACAGTAATCAGTGGTCAGTGGTGCCGGTGATGAAGGCGAGAGCCGGGGAGGTTTATGCGGCGTGCTTCCAAAGCGCGTGGCCGATGCCGGTTCCCACAAGCGCCGAAGTTTTGTTGGCGGTTGCGGATTTTTCCAGTTGGCTGCAAAAACCGGCGGCGCTGTGTGGAAATGGCGTAGCGATGCTGCAAGCACACGGCGCATTGGAAAATTTATCGGATGTCATCATTATTCCGGAAGCGGCGGCTATGCTCGGCGGGGGGAATATCGCGCGGCTCGGCGCCATTAAATTTGCCGCCGGTGACGTTGCCGATCTCGCGACGTTGGAGCCGCGCTATTTGCAGGAATTTGCGGTCGGACCGAGGAAATGAAGCCAAGCTGCAACGGAGGGAAAAATGGCACAAGATTTTGACGTAACACTCAAAAAGTTAGTCGATCATTTTACAGAAGACTATGCGCGACTGGTGTTTGGCAACGTGCAAATGGAGATTGAGCTTCTCGACCGCGAGCTTGGCGCCACCAAGCATTTTGTGGATGCATTGGCGCAGCTTAAAATCGGCGACGAGATATTTATTTTTCATCCGGAATTTTTCAGTGAACATGAGAAAGACATACCGGAAAGGATGTACAAATACTCAGCAAGAATAATGGACAAGTATCCAGGACTAGGGGTGTATGGCGTAGCGTTCTACATCAACGAGGCGGATCCGAACAAGCCCTTGCCAAACGTTTTTGAGCGGCGTGTCTTGGGCAAGTTGAGAAACTATTACAAATATGACGTCATCAACATTGGGGAACTTGATGCCGGAGAAATCTTGCGCCAAAAAATTACCGGTTTATTGCCGCTGGCGCCTTTAATGAAGTATGCACAGGAAGAGGCCGAAGACGTCATGCGCGAGGCGGTGCAGCAATTGCGGCAACAAGTTGACGAACCGCAATTGCGATCTGAAACCTTTTCAGCGCTGTATTTATTTTCCGGCATGCGGCAACTTCAGAGTATAACTAAAAAGCTGTTACAGGAGGCCAATATGTTAGAATTTCTCAAGAAGTCAGAAGCCTATCAAGAAATTCGCTCGGAAGGCTTGGAAGAAGGCCGCGTTGAAGGCCGCGTTGAAGGCCTAAAGGAAGGCGAAACTCAAGGTGTTACGCGCTCTATTTTAGCGATATTGAGCGCCCGCTTTGGCCAACTGCCACAAGATTTCTCCAACAGACTTTACGGACTCGACGTAAAGCGGTTGAGCGATCTTGTCGTTAAAGCCATGTCGATAGAAAGCCTCGACGCTTTTGATGCGCTGATTCAAAGCCTGAAAGAAAAGCCAGAGAACGGTTCGGCGAAACTTTAACAAATTTCAATGGAAGCGCAGCCTTTCACCGACTGGGGGGCGCAGCTTCGTCGCATGTGGCCAGAGGATATCGAGCAGGCGCTGGCGATAGAGCAGCGCAATTTTCACGAACCGTGGACACGCCGTTCGTTCTTGGCCGAAATTGAGACGGCGCCGCTTTCGCAGCCGCTGGTCGTGGTTTATGAAAATCAGCTTGTCGCGTACATCGTGCCGTGGTTCATCGCCGACGAGCTGCAGATTGCCAATGTTGCGGTTCACGAAGATTTTCGCCGGCGCGGATTGGCGCGGCAACTGATCATGCACGTATGTGATCTCGCCCAACGCCGCAATTGCCGCGTAGCGCATCTTGAAGTGCGGCGCTCAAATATCGCAGCTTGGCAGCTTTATGAAAGCTTGGGCTTTCAAATAACAACCGTGCGCCGAAATTATTACGGTCCGAATGAAGACGCTTTGTTGATGAGCAAAAAATTAACGCCGGCAGCATCGACGGCCACGGACGACGTTATTGCGCCGGGATGATCGACGATTAATTTCATCAAACCCCAGAGAGTATAAACCCAATGGCTTGGTTCAAACGCGAGCGCGGCGGCCTGTTGCCGCAGAAGAAAAAAGAAATGCCGGACCTATGGGTGAAATGCGATAAATGCGGGGAAATTCTTTACAAGCCGGATTTGGAAAAAAACTGCCAGGTCTGCACCAAGTGCAGCCACCACTTTCGGATCGGCGCGCGCGATTATATCCGTTTTTTGCTCGACGAAAACAGTTTTCAGGAAACGCATAAGAACATCCTGCCGGTGGACGCGCTCAAGTTCCGCGCCCACAAAAAATATGCGGACCAATTGAAAGAAGCGACGCGTAAGAGCGGCAACTCTGACGCCATCATTACCGGCATGGGCGCGCTCGGCGGCCGGCCAGCCGTGCTCGCGGTGATGGACTTCAGCTTCATCGGCGGCAGCATGGGCTCGGTTGTCGGCGAAAAAATCGCCCTGGCGACGGACGACGCGCTCGAACGGCGCCAGCCGCTCATCATCATCAGTGCTTCCGGCGGCGCGCGCATGATGGAAGGCGCGCTGTCGTTGATGCAAATGGCCAAAACCTCGGCGCGCCTGGCAAGATTGGCCGACGCCGGCATTCCATTCATCTCGATTCTCACGCACCCGACCACCGGCGGCGTCACGGCCAGCTACGCAATGTTGGGCGACGTCAACATTGCCGAGCCGAACGCGCTCATCGGCTTTGCCGGCCCGCGCGTGATCAAGCAGACGATCGGCGAAAACCTGCCCGAGGGGTTTCAAACTGCGGAATTTTTGCTGAAGCACGGTTTCATCGACGCCATTTTCCCCCGCAACGAGCTGCGCCAACGTTTGATGAATCTCCTGGATATTTTTATGCCGGACGATCCGTTGCGCCGCGCCGATTCCAATGACGGCATGATTTCTAGCCGGCAAGTCGATCCTTCAACACCGCAAGTTATTAACCAGCCTCTTACGAGCAGCCTGTCATGAGTACGCAACTAAAAAATCTTTCAAAGCCGCACATTTTGCTCACCAACGATGACGGCATTTTCGCGCCGGGGCTTTACGCGCTTTACGAAAGCCTGAGCGCGATTGCCGATGTCACCGTCGTGGCGCCGGATAACGAGAAAAGCGCCGTCGGCCACGCCATTACCATCTCCGATCCGTTGCGGGTCACGCCGTTCGAAAAATTTGGCAAGTTTTTCGGGCACGCGGTGAACGGCACGCCGGCGGATTGCGTGAAGATCGCGTATTTCGCGCTGCTCGAGCGCAAGCCGGACATGGTCGTCTCCGGCATCAACTACGGCTCGAACACGGGCATCAACGTCATTTATTCCGGCACGGTTTCCGCGGCTACGGAAGGCACCATTCTCGGCATTCCCTCGTTTGCCGTTTCGCTGACGACTTTTAAAGACGCGGATTTCAGTTTCGCCGCCAAATTTGCGGCAAAGCTGGCGCCGCTGGTGCTGGCAAACCCGCTGCCGAATGGCACGTTTCTCAACGTCAACGTTCCCAACGTGCCGGAAGCGGAAATCCGCGGCGTCGCCATCACCCGCATGGGCATGGCGATTTATGACGATAAATACGACAAGCGCATCGACCCACGCAACCGCGTTTATTATTGGCTCACCGGCTCAAAGCTCGACAACGATGAGAGCGAAGACACCGACGACGGCGCCATTCAAAAAAACATGGTCTCGATCACGCCGATTCATTACGACTTGACGAACCATCGGATTTTGGAGGAGTTGAAGAGATGGGGGATCAAAGTGTAAATTCGAGGGCCGCCAAATGAAACGCAAATTAAAAGTCTCGACAATCGAAAAATTCAGCGAAGTTCTCGTGCATCTTGGGGAAGCTTCAATTGTCGGTGGCGGAGCGACTTTGTTTGTTCAAGGCCTTGTTAGTTGGATCGAATCGCTCGCCGGGATCGTCGGTGGTATTTTTCTGGTTTTGTGGGGTTTGTACATCCATAATAAATACGGAGAATAAACTATGTCAGTCGGACAAGCTTATCTTTTGGCAATGGGAATTGTTATTCTTTTTGCTCTTGCCGGTGGACTTTTCATTATGTGGAATGCCAGAGAGAGAGCAAAAGAAAAATAGGATCGAACGGACTAACAATTAATTTGCTTCTTGAA
>JBOHQZ010000666.1:0-4223 GCA_050732275.1 bacterium | reverse complement strand
CAGGCGCCCGCAGTTCGTGAGCACCCGGCTCCTGAAGGCTACGCCCGTGGGGAGCTACTACAAACGTGCTGGTTCGTAGTCGCGCCTTCAGGCGCCCTCAGTTCGTGAACACCCGGCGCCTGAAGGCTACGCCCGTGGGGAGCTACTACAAACTCACTCAATTTGAAACTGGCGATAGTATCGGAAAAAACGTCCGCAGAATTTTATCCGTCCTTCTCCGCCAACTGGCATAGTCACTGCCTTCATTGACTTCACCGCCCTCGACTTGATATTTTTTATCCCGCAGCATTTTAGCGAAACTTTGGCTGAATCCGCGCGCGTCGTATTCATAGCTGGCGTAGCGATAGTCATACGTGCCCCAATCCATGTACAGCCGCAGCGGCAGGGCAGGCGACTTTTGCGCGAGATCGATTAGCTCCGGCCCACTATCAGCAATGGGACAAACGGATTGTCCGGCGGCTTTCCCGAAAACGTTGGGATGGCGAAAGCCGATGTATAAAGCCGAGTAACCGCCTTCGTCACCGCCGAGGATGACCCTGGCTTCCGGCGTTGCCATCGTCCGATACTTTTCGTCAATGAAGGGCACCAGCTTCTCGGCCACCATCTGCGCGTAAAGATCACGCTCCAAGCGCGCAAACTCGTATGGGTTGATCGATTGTATAAAAACCGCCATTACCGGCTGCACCGTTTTGCCGATGAGATTATCGAGTGTGTTTTTCATCTTGCCGATCTCGACGGCATTGTCGCCATCGTTCACGTAAATAACTGGGTATCTCTTGGTGGTTGCGCCATATTCTGACGGCAAATAAACTTGTATCCGGCGCTCACCGCCCCAGGTCCGGCGTCCCACTTGTATTTTCTCCGAGGTAAAAGTTAGCGTGTCCAATCTTCCTCGTGATCCGGTGACCGGTTCATAAAAATGTTGCGGACGCAAGCTGCGGGGCATATTGATTTCAGATGTTTCGCCCACTTGCATGGTTGCACCAGTTTTATGAGGATTGCGAGGATCCGCCATGCGTTGATCCAAATCCATGACGAATTGATAAGACAAGAAAGCATCCGGCGCAACTTTGAAAGAAGCATAAAAGAAATCCGTGCCGTCGAGATGGTGCATCGGGATTTCGTCTGCATAGTCAAACATATCTCCGCGCAGCGCCACGTCGCGGGCCTCGCCGCGATAAATAATATGCACCAAGCTATCCCCTTCGATGACGGGAAATTGTTTTTGGGAATTGATGAATTGATCGATCAGTGCGCGCTTTTCGGAATAGCTTTCAACCTGTTTTACAAATTTGCCGAACTCAGAATTTGGAAAGAACATGCTCGGCGGCGATGAGGATTTCTCAACCGCAGCGAGGCTGCGATTGACGACAGCAACACAAGCAATTTCATCGAAGGAATCGCGTACATAGAATTTACCGTTAGCGAAACTCGGCGGCGACCAAACCAACTTATCAAAAAGAGGTTGATTGGCAATTTCAACATACCCCTCGGGCGAAGCTTTAGCGACGTGCAGCGAGCCTCTTTTGGTCATAATGACCAGATGCCCATCGACCAAGATCGTGAACCCGTTGCCCGGCGGCCGCGATTTCCACGCCAGCTCGCCCGAGTGTGCATTCACGCAAGTCAAAAAGTCGCCGCTGAAGCCGTAGATATATCCCTCATGAAAAACTGGAATGTTGTAATTGCGCTTGAGATCCACACTCTTCCAGATTTCCGTAACGGCAAAACCGGTGTCGTTCGGAACGACTTGAATCAGCTTGGCTTGAGCACTGCCATTGGTCAACAACATTTTGTTCTCGCCAACCAAAACCGGGTTGACAATGCGTTGATAAAAACCATCGCCGCCGTGAACATACCGCCACAGTTCCTTGCCGGCGTCCGGCTCGAAACCGTAAAGTGATTTTTCCCCAGCCCAGAGCAGTTGCGTGCGGCCGGCAATGGTGGCGATCAATGGCGATTGATATTCGATATTGTCTGATCCGGCGCTCCAAACGACTTTGCCCGTCTTTTTATTAAATGCGGTAATCGCATTGTTCTGCGTTCCGCCGGTTTCGACGATCAACAGATCGCCATAAACCAAAGGAGAAGTGGTGAAGCCCCAATGCGGCCGTACCGCTTGATGCTTCTCCATCAGATGAGTTGACCATAGCGCCTTGCCGGTTTTCAGATCGAGGGCAAAAAGCTGGCCCTTCGGACCGATTCCGAAGACGCGATTCTTATCGATGGTCGGCGTGGACACCGGCCCCGAATTGGCGCCATCGCGCCCAGGGTAAGTGGTGTCGATACGATAACGCCATTGCTCGTTACCGGACTCGGCGTCGAGCGAGATCACATAATCGTATTCGCCATCTGAGAACATGGTAATCGCGTGGCCGTTTGCAATCGAAATGGCAGAGTAACCGGAGCCGAGCTTTTTCTTCCAGACAATTTTTAGCGCAGAATTTTCTCCAAAAATATTTTTTTGCGCGGCAGTGCCGTTGTAGTTTGCGCCACGCCAACGCGGCCAATCATTGCTGGCGGAAATGGCATGGCTTTGTGGCATCACGATGAAAAGAAGCACGAAGATGAGTGATTTTGACATGTTATTCTCCTGGCTTTTCGTAAATGTTGCAAGCGGCTTGCATTATTTTTCTGGCCTCCATTTTTCTGTCATTTGGCTGAAGCCATACCGGCAATGCTCGCCAAGCAAACGGCCAAAATATTGACAGAAAAATGAATGGCATAAAAATAAATATTTTTTCATCCGGTTTCGTGGCTATGATTTTCTTTTGGGTTGCGGCCCTGGCCTGCCTAGGGCTTTGGCAGGGCAGGCTCGTCTGCGTTGTGATAGTATCGCAAAAACTTCTCTCACTTTCGCTCTATTTGCAGCATTTGGGACACATTTGGCGAAAAAATGCCTGGCAGGTTGCTGAAAAATGTCATGTCCGCGAATGCGGGCATCCAAAAATCCAACAAAACATGGATTCCCGCTTTCGCGGGAATGACAATCTTTAGCGATTTTGGACTTTTTTCTTACACGATAGTCGTTCCAAGAACGGCATGGCTGGAAAGGCGAAATCGGAGCGCTTATTGCTGAGCTTGGCCGGCTTTGTGTTTGCGGACGAATTCGGTGGGAGTTATTCCGGTGTGATCTTTGAAGATGCGATTGAAAGAGGTTTTGCTGTTGAAACCCGCTTCAAGAGCAATGGCGAGCAACGTGTGTTCCCCATTTTCTTGGTTTAAAAGTTGCGCTTGCACTTCTTTGATGCGATAGGCATTGACAAACTCGTTGAAACTAATCCCCAACTCTTCATTCAAAACGCGCGAGAAATGGCGCACCGAGATACCGAGCTTCGCAGCTAAGTCCGAGTATTTCAGGTTGCAATCGAGATAGGGCTTTTCCGTTTCCATGATTTTGCGAAGCTGCTTGATGACTGCGCCAGTTTCGAGAGGCGCCTCTTGGTGCGACCATGATTTTCTGATCCGCAGCGGCGGCGGAAAAAGTTTTTCGGGTTGTTGTATGGCCAAATAAGCAATTGCATAAACCATGATCGTAAAAAATGCCATCGGCAAATAATCCATTTCGACGAGATCGTGCTTTTGCACAAATTCCACGCTGGCCACGACGACATGAAATACACCAAACAGCATCATCAATGTGAACAAAAACTTCAGCCAACTGCGATGCGCCGGTTTGGCGGCCGTCGCCGCGCCATTATTGGCCATTGCTTGGGCTTGCAGATTTTTGATGCAAAGCCACAAGTAGACGATGTTTTGCAAGCCATAGAGCAAGGAAAAAAATAACATGGTGAGCCGCGCCGCGCTGGTTTGAGCGGGGGCGGCCATCATGCCAAGCTTGCTCTCTGCCGGCAACAGGTAAAACGGAAACATGTGGATAAAGACCGCGAGAGCAGGGAGAGCGTGCAGGACGCTGAAACGATTCCATCGGATTGGCTGCGCCAGCAAAGCTTTCACATAAAAATAATAAAGCGGCGCGAGGATGAACCACAGCGGCCCGCCGGTTGATAAGAGATGCGGCCAGAGGCGATAAAGTTCCGACAGGTTGACAAAGGATAGAAAACGGGTATAGGAAAAAGCGAGGATCAATACGGCCAACAGCTTATTCGCGAGCCAATTCCCTTTCGAAGTGTGGAAGAGAATGCCGGCAACAAACAATCCTTGGAGAGCGGTTGCCGCATAGAGAATCGCCCAAGGTCCGAATTGGATGGATGCCATGGAAT
>JBOHQZ010000665.1:0-4226 GCA_050732275.1 bacterium | reverse complement strand
GGCCTGCACATCGTCGGCGCCGGCACGCATCCGTTTTCGGATTGGCGCTCGCAGGAAATTATGGACCACGATCGCTACAAAATGATCGTGGACGAAATGGGCGACATCGCCCGTGCCAATTTGGTTTTCGGCCTGCACGTCCACATCGGCATCGAAGACCGCGAAACCGCCATCGCGTTGATGAACCAGATGCGCTACTTCCTGCCGCATATTCTGGCGCTCTCCACCAGCTCGCCTTTTTGGCTCGGCCGCAACACCGGGCATAAATCGGTGCGTGCGAGCATTTTCAAACGCTTTCCCCGCACCGGCATACCCGACTTTTTCACCTCGTGGACGGACTTTGAAAATTTCGTGCAAACGCTGGTCAAAACCGGTTGCATCGATAACGGCAAAAAAATTTGGTGGGACATTCGCCCCCACGCTTTTTTCAACACCATCGAAGTTCGCATTTGCGATCTGCCGACGCGGCTGGATGAGACTATTGCGATTGCCGCGTTAATCCAGGCGACGGTCGTGACGCTGTATAACCTGCGCAAGCGCAACCTGAGTTTCAACATTTACCGGCCCACGCTCATCGAAGAGAACAAGTGGCGCGCCGCCCGCTATGGGATTAAAGGCAAGCTCATCGATTTGGGCAAGCAGGAAGAGGTCCCGTATCGCGACTTGATGTACGAATACATTCGCTTTATCGATGAAGCCGTGGACGAATTGGGCAGCCGTCATGAGATCAACTACATCCACCACATTCTCGAACACGGCACCAGCGCCGACCGGCAGTTGGAAGTCTACGAAGAAAGCGGCCACGATCTGAAAGCGGTGGTGGATCATTTGATCAAAGATACCTCGGAAGGGTGCCAGTGAGCCAGCGAACCTTTGGCGTGCTCGCAAACTGGCCTCTTTAATCGGCGCGAAGTCATATAAAGGCTTTGGATTATTTGAAAGCACAACGCGCTGATTTTAGTTTTTGAAGTAAAGCCAGCTTCACCCTGCTATAGCTTGAGGAGGTGGCGTCATGAAATCCCATTTAATCCTTTTCACTCTCGGCCTTTTTGTAAGCACTCTACCCGCCGGCCCCATTCAAACACAATCAAACCAAGAGAAAATGGAGGCGCAAGGCGCTTTGACATTGAGTGAACCGCAAAAAAGGACACTTGCACCCCAAACGATTCACGTTTGGAACCTCGCTCTTAAGACAAACCAATATGCTGTTGTAGAAGTTACGCAAAAAAGTATTGATGTAGTGATTCGCATCGTGGATCCAAACGGTGCTCACAAGCGCGAGTTTGACAGCCAAGCGAGATTGTCTGGGAGAGAGAAAGTAAATTGGATCACGCACACCGCTGGCTCTTGGAAACTAGAAATCATACCTTTGGAGGCGGGGCGCCCCGGGGATTATGAAATTAAGTGGGTGATCTTGGATGAGGCCACCGACAGAGATCGGCAAATTGTGGAAGCAGACAGCTTGCACAACCTAGCGAGACTCTACCGCATACAGTCAAAGTATGCCGAAGCCGAGCCGCTGTTTCAGCGTTCACTGGAAATGAGGGAGAAAATCTTAGGACCGAACCATCCGGATGTGGCTCAGAATCTCAATAACCTGGCGGTGCTCTACATGAGCCAGGGCAAATACGCCGAGGCCGAGCCGCTGCATCGGCGTTCACTGGAAATTAGGGAGAAGACCCTCGGGCCGAACCATACTGACGTGGCTGTGAGCCTCAATAACTTGGCGATGCTCTACCATTATCAAGGCAAATACGCCGAGGTCGAGCCGCTCTATCGCCGTTCACTGGAAATGAGGGAGAAGACCCTCGGGCCGAACCATCCTAGCGTGGCTGTGAGCCTCAATAACTTGGCGATGCTCTACGATAACCAGGGTAAGTACGCCGAGGCCGAGATGTTCCACCGTCGTGCACTGGAAATCAGGGAGAAGACCCTCGGGCCGAACCATCCTGATGTGGCTCAAAGCTTCAATAACTTGGCGGTCCTCTACACGAACCAGGGTAAATACGGCGAGGCCGAGACGTTCAACCGTCGTGCACTGGAAATTTGGGAGAAGACACTAGGGCCAAACCATCCGGACGTGGCTGTGAGCCTCAATAACTTGGCGTGGCTCTACAATAATCAGGGCAAATACGCCGAGGCCGAGCCACTCCATGAGCGAGCGCTGACGATTCGAGAAAAGGCTCTAGGGCCGAACCATCCGGACGTGGCTTTTAGCCTCAATAACTTGGCGTGGCTCTACTATGCCGAGGGTAAATACGCCGAGGCCGAGCCACTCTATAAGCGAGCGCTAACGATCCACGAAAAGGCTCTGGGGCCAGACCATGCCAAAGTGGCATTTAGCCTCAATAACTTGGCGCGGCTTTACAATGACCAAGGTAAATACGCCGAGGCCGAGTCATTGATAAACCAAGCGATTCATATCTGGGAGGCGACAACGGGATTTCCTCATTGGAGAGTAAGTGCTTACACTTTACGGGCACGATTGCGCAAACAAAAAGGCAATTTACAGGACGCACTATCTGATCTCGCCGATGTCTTGCGTTCCGCTGAGAAGCTGCGTCCCCAGATCGGTGGCGGCGAAGAAACACGGGCCGGCTTCTTCGAGAAATATGCCGATCACTTCAACCGCATGGTAGCTTGGCAAATTGAAGCAGGGCAGATTGAAAAAGCGTTCGAATACGCTGAACGGGGACGATCACGTGTCCTGCTGGATCAACTGGCGGTCGGACAAATTGATTTGCGCAGCAGTATTCCGCCAGATATTCGCGCGTCGCTGGAAAAACGCGAAATCAATGCTAAAGTGCGTTTGGCAGAATTTCAGCAACGCATCAATCTAATGCGGTCGCGCAAAGATTTGTCCGATGATGAACGCACAAAACAGATCACCGTGTTGCAAGATTCTCTTCGTGTTGCAGATCGCGATTATCAAGAAGTCTACGAAGAGATCAAAAACGCCAGTCCACTTTGGCGAGGCTTGATTACCTCCAGCGGGCAACCTGTTGGGTTGGCTACCATCCAACGCGAGTTGGTTCCGAACAATGGCTTGATGCTGCTTTATCAAATCAGCAAAGAAGGAGGCTATCTTTTCGTCATTCCATCCGGCGATCAGAAACCGGAAGTCATGCCTTTGCAAGTTCATGATGCAGCAGCAGAAACACTCGGCGTAGAGGCCGGGCCACTCACCTCAACAAAATTGCAAAGCATTTTATTGGCGCAAGATTCCACCCATTCATCCGGTGGATTGCAAAAATTTCTTGGCACAGCTCCAGATCACCTCAAACCCTCCCAAGCTAAATCAACCGCGCAGAGACTTCAAGCCCTGTGGCAAGTCCTGATCCCGGCATCACTCTGGCCACGGCTGGCGGCTTGCTCGGAAGTTGTTGTCATTCCTGATGGAGCATTGCACCTGCTGCCTTTTGAAGCATTGGTGGTGCAAAGCGAGGCAGCGAAAAACAAGGTGCGCTACTGGCTCGACGACGGACCGCCAATTCGTTATGCGCCTTCGGCGACGACGCTTTACAATATCACAGCAAGGCAGCCTGCAAAAGTCCACCCTGAAGAATCTAAAAATGTCATTTCAATCGCCTATGCGATTTTCGATGTCGAAGCGGTGAAAGAGCACTTCAAAGAAAAAAGCCAGATCGCCACGAAGCAACCAGCAAAAGTAGAAAGCTCGTCAGCAATCGACTTGGCGCAAGCGGGCTTGCGTGATATCTCTCGCCAACGTTTTGCTGCGGCCTCTCAACCATTGCAGCCGCTTAACTGGTCCAAAGCAGAGGCGGAAAAGCTTCGCCAAGCCTTCCGCAAAGCGACAGGCAAAGAAATGGTGCTGACTCTTCTCGATATCGAGGCGACCGAGCGCAATCTCAGAGCCGGCTTGCCGGATAAACGCTATATTCATATTGCCACCCATGGCTTAGTGGACGAAAGAGGGCGATCTTCATTTGCTTCGCTGGCGCTCACCCCGCCTGCCACCGAAACTGCCGTGACTGAAAATGACGGCTTTTTGCAGCTCTACGAAATTTACGATTTGAAAATTCCTGCCTGCGAATTAGCCGTGCTTTCTGCCTGTCAAACCAATATCGGCCCATTTTTCGAGGGTGAAGGCGTCTTTGCTTTGTCGCGAGGTTTTCTTGCCGCCGGTGCGCCGCGTGTTGTTGCCAGCCAATGGCAGGTTAACGACAAGTCCACTGCAGAATTGATCGGCGCGTTTTTCCAAAGCA
>JBOHQZ010000664.1:0-4228 GCA_050732275.1 bacterium | reverse complement strand
GCTTTCGCCACGTCGGCTTTGACTCTCGCATTCCAATCTACCGGCGGCATTTGCAGCAAAAGATCGGTCGCATAAAGGCTGGCGATATTCGGCAGGGGATTGCCGTTGCGATTCGTCAGCACCACCAAGCCGAGATTATCCTGCGGCAGCAAAGAGACCAGCGCCGAGAAGCCGTCGATGCCGCCGCTGTGTGCAACGCGCTTATGGCCGAGATATTGCGTGATTCCCCATCCCAATCCGTAACTCGCGTGCGAAGTTTCGAGAAACCGAATTGGCTCCGAAATCGCCGTGTACGGGGTGTGCATCTGCGCGAGCATCGCCTCGGAAATCACTTGTGTCTCGCCGGCCTTGCCTTTGTTGAGATTGAGCATGATCCATTTCGCCATCTCGCTGACGTTGGAATTGATCGAGCCGGCCGGCCCCACGGCGGAAATATCGCGAAAGGGCATGAGCTTGATTTGCTCTTTTTCCTCGCGATAAGGCATCGCAAAATCCACCGCCTTCTGCGATTCGGTGACGGAGAAATTGCTCTGCGTCATTCCCAGCGGCGAGAAGATTCGATTGCGCACGAAATCTTCCCACGTTCCACCGGCGATTTGCTCCACCAAATAGCCGGCGGTCATGAACATCAAATTTTGATATTGATACGTCGTGCGGAAGTCCTTGCTCGGCTCCAGATATTGCAAGCGATCGAACATCTCCTTGCGCGTGAAAGACGAGCCGTACCACAGCAAATCGTGTCGCGGCAACCCCGAGCGATGCGTCACCAGATCGCGCGGCGACATACGTGCGCTGGCGAAATCGTCATGCAACTTGAAAGTCGGCAGATACTTTTGCACCGGCGTATCCCATTCCACCTTGCTGTCATCCGCGAGAATGCCGATGCACGCCGCCGTGAAAGCTTTGCTGCACGAACCGATGGCAAACAGAGTGTTGGGCGTGACCGGCAGCTTGGCCTCGATATTACGCCAGCCAAAGCCTTCCGAAAAAATTACCTCGCCATCTTTCACAATCGCCATTGCCAAGCCAGGCACTTTCCACGATTTCATGGTTGAATCCACAAACGCGCGTAGTTGCTGCAGCGCGGCCTTCTGCTGCTCGCTTTTGGCTTCGAGATCCGCTGCGCTTTTGCGCTTGAGCGTGAACGGAAAAGTTTGGCCGCCCTGCGTGAAATCCCCCGCGATGCTGTTGCCATTCGCCGCAATCGTGCCTTTAAACGTGGGATTGCCCGGCACATTTTGTATCGCAAAAGAAACTGTCGCACCCGACATATTGAAGTTGATCAACGGCAAATCCTTCGCGTTTTGCATGGGAATATCAACGTCGCCTTGCCATGCGCCGTCGGCTTTTTTGCTGAAGTCGATGCCGACGCCCAATGCCGTTCCCGGCAGATTGATCACGCCTTCCCAGCGGCCGGCAAGATCGGGCTGGCCCTGCGCCCAGGCGCTGGAAAAACACAACAACACAACTAAAATGATAAACGAAAATTTTACGTGTAATGAAAATTTGGTTTTAGAATACACGGCGCGCCTCCTTTTGAAATAAAGCTTTTGAAACTCTTGGTTATCCGGCAACGTACATGATGACTCAATTATCACCAATATAGTTGAAGCAAGCTTGCATGTCAAGTGAAAGATGGCATTGGCAGTATGCCCTCGAGTTATTGGTAGGGCTACCCTCCCATGTCATGCTGGAAGCATCTTTTTTGTTATCAAGCACGGTGCCGGGTTGAAAAAAGATTCATCCTAAATGACATTCATTGCTCTGTCACCGCGACATTTCTGGTTCGATGTTTTTTTTTCTTGCCTTTCTGGCGCGTCTTCTTATCTTGACAAGCAAGTGAAGCCGGACTTTCGCTTAGACATTTTGCAAAGTAGCAAAGAACCGGTTAGCGAAAGTCCGACTTCACATAATCTTTGGAGCCCTCATGCGCCTCGATTCTCGTCTGCAATTAATTTTATCGGCCCTCCTTGGCCTGTTGTGTACGGCGATTTATTTTTGGCTGTTTGCCCATTCCAGGAATATTGAACTCGTCAAGCTGCAAGCGCCCAAGGAAGAGATTTTGGCAAATGCCGAACAGGTATTCAAGCAATCCGCGCTGGGCGAATATGATATGCCGCAAAAGGTGCGTTTCAACGTCGACGAAGAGTTGTATCGTTATGTGCAAGTCTCCGGCGACGAGAACGCGAAAGCGAAGCTGCCACTTGGAGAATGGACGATCTCCTGGACGGATAAAGTCGAACAGGACGAACATGGAGCATCCGTTAAAATTGAAGATGGCGAAAAGAAGAAAGTCACCAGGCGTTTCGTTGCCCGTTACGATCTAAAAGGCAATCTGCTCGGACTCGAGCAAAGCGCGCCAACCGGCCAAACCCTGTTCAATCTCACCGAGCCTGAAGCCTTCCGCCAAGCGAAAAATTTTCTTGCCTCTCTGAACGTCGACACGGCGGCGATCAAAGTGGAAAAGCGCGCCACCTCGCAGGAAGATGAAAAAACGAAACACACCTTTTCTTTTACCCGCTCCTCGCCGGCCGCAATGAATTGGGATGAGAATTTCGACGTGGAAATGATCGGCACGACAGTCACCCGTTACAGCGCTGACTTCAAACTGTCTAAAGAAAAGACCAAACCCTCAAAAACGGAAGAAGTCGGCGATATCATTGCTTCGGTGCTGACGCCGGTCGCGTGGGTTGTCATCAGCATATTTCTGCTCGTTATTTTTTTTCGGCGCATGCGCCACGACGAGCTTGAGTTTAAAAGGGCGGTCTGGGTCGGCATCATCACCGGCGCGGCGATGTGGCTGATGGTGGGAATTGAAAGCTGGCCGGAGTGGGCAGGCGTTTTGATCGGCGGCGGATTTGCCGGCCTGTTCACCGGCGGCGGTTTGTTGCTCGTCTACGCCGCCACCGAATCGCTGCAGCGCGACGTATGGAAAGAGAAGCTCGCTGTCGTTGACCTGCTGTTTCGCGGTTACGTTCGCGTTAAAGAAATGGGACAGGCGATCTTGCGCGCGTTTTTCATTGCGGGCGTGACGTTGCTCTTCGTCGGCGTCATGATTTGGCTCTTCAGCCGCTTCAATATCGGTTATCTCAAAATCGACAACGACGATTTGTGGTTCTTGCAGGGTCAAACTAATCTCATCGCCGCGCTCAGTGTTATTTTGATGGGAACCGGATATATCGGGTTGATGTTTTTGGCGTTCTGGCCAACTTATTTGCGTTCCAAAATTCGCCGCCCAGCGATTCTCATTCTCATTACCGGCGTGTTTTTTGGCCTTTCGGGAATGCACCTGCACTTTCTCCGGCCGAGCTATTTGGCCATCGTTTTCTTTTTGCCCACGGCTTTGCTATGGGCGTGGTTTGCTTATCGGCACGATCTTTTTACCATTTTGCTCTCGCTGCTAGCGGTTCATTATTTTCTCAGTTTCTCGCTCGTCACGCTAATGCCGGAGGGCTACTATAGCGCCGTGAGTGTGACGACCGGCGTTTTGGCATTGGGAATTTTTCTGGCCGGCGTTTATTTCATCTACAGCAAAAAATCGGTGGCTGAGTTTGAAAACTACGTGCCGGCGTATGTCAGCCGCATCGCCGAGCGCGAAAGATTTTTGAAGGAATTGGAGATCGCGCGCAGCATTCAAATGCGGTTTCTACCGGCCACGCCACCGGCCTTCTCAAAATTAGACATCGCCTGTCTTTGTAAGCCGGCCATGGAAGTGGGAGGGGATTATTATGATTTTGTTCGCCACGACGATCAACGCCTCAGCGTCGTGATTGGTGACGTTTCGGGCAAAGGTGTTTCCGCCGCGTTTTTTATGACGATGGCGAAAGGCATCATCAAAGCGCTGTCGCGTATAAATGCCTCACCCAAATATTTGCTCAGCGAGATGAATACCGTGTTTTATGAGAACACGCCTAAAGAAGTTTTCATCAGTTTGATCTATGGCTTGTTCGATCTACAAAACAACACCCTGACTTTTGCCCGCGCCGGACACAATCCGCTGATCGTGCGCAAAAGCGTCGGCAACACGCCCGAGCTTTTGAACCCGCGCGGCCTGGCCATCGGTTTGGAGAGAGGAACCGTTTTTGCCGCGACGATAGAAGAGAAAACCGTGCCGATTCAACCTGGCGACGTGTTCGTTTTTTACACCGACGGCATCTCGGAATCCATGAACAAAAATGGCGAAGAATTTGGTGAGGAGAGATTGGGCCAGCTCATCAACCAGCACGCG
>JBOHQZ010000663.1:0-4232 GCA_050732275.1 bacterium | reverse complement strand
ACGGCTTTCTCATAAGCCGCTGCCGCCTTCTCATATTTGCCCAGCGAAAGCAGCGCAGCGCCCAATTGATTCCATGCTTGAAAATTGGCCGGCTCTTTTTTGGTGATGTTCTCGAAAGCTTTTGCCGCATTCAGCCAATCTTTATTTTGAAAAAGTGCATTCGCTTCGTCCATTGCGGTTTTCTGGGGCGAATTTTGCGCCACTGCTGGCAACGCTGCGGCTATGGCAAACAAAACAATGAGTGCAAAGAATTTTGAGGGATAGTTTTTCATGGGTTTTGTTTCTCCGGACCAATGTAATGAAAAAATTATCCAGCGGATGAATTAAGACCAACAGATGTTTTTATCAGTTGGTCCTAATTCATCCGTTGGTGATTTTTTTACAAAGATATTTGATTTCTGCAAAAGTAAAAAGGAAATGTCATGCTGGAAGCATCTTTTTTTCAATTGAGCACAGTGCTCAATTGAAAAAGGATTACCACGAAAATAGATCGGAGTGCAATGCTTTAGCATTGCAACGGTGAATCGTTGCACTCCAATTTTCATTATTCGTGGGTGCCACGCACGGCATGGACATTCCTACGAAATGACATTTAAGCATAGGGATTGCACTGTTTCCAATTATTAGTGCAAAGCTCAAGAAATTTCCTTGACGCTACTTTTTCCGCTTATAATGAATCTGCCAATTTACCTTCCACGTTTTGCCGCCGTCCTCCGAAGCCTCCCAATTCCAATCGAGCCGGTCTTTGGCAATATTGTGCCACACCATGCGCTGGATGATTTCTTTGCCTTCTTTCGTTCTGGCTTGGCGCGAAAGGATCATTTTACCGTCTTTCATTTCGCCGGTGAAATCCAAATAACCGCCCTGATTGTCCACCCAGGTTTGCTGCCATTTGCCCAAGCGCTGATTGTAAACCGAAACGCTCATGCCGCGCAGCGAGTTCGGCGCCAGATCGACAAAATTTTCCTGGATCACGGCGCTGTCGAGTATGGCGGTAATGGTGTTTGTGCCGCGGCCGGTTTGGCCCGCGGGCAAGCCGCTTTGCTCGCCCGGCCAGGTAAGCTCCCATTCGCCGAGCCAAAAGTCGAACTGGCGCTTGGCTGGCGCCGTTCGCGGCGTTTCTTCGGTCATCAGATCATAAACGATCACCACCGCGGCGGTGGCGACGGCGCTGAATGCCAATGTGGCTAATGCCAAAGTCAATCGCGTCTTCTTAAACATCACGCACCCTTTCAGTTGGTACTGTAATTTTGCACAAAGGAGATGGGCTGGCGAAGCAATCTCTCTGCCGATATTCCGAGATTGCTTCGCTTGCACGAAACGTGACTTTCACAGCTTGCTTAGCCGAGCGGGTCTATGGTCGCGCCTCGACCGGATTTGATATTGGTTTTGACTTTCACCTTTTTACCTCCTTTCGTTGGATTGCTGTTCTCTGGAAAATCTCACGCGCGAGAGCTTGGGGCGTTGCTGTCTAATTTCCGCCATTGGGATCGAGACGCGCACCGGCGCCGGCTTTGACGTTGGTTTTAACTTTCACTGTATTCACCTCCTTTCTGAATGTGTTGGCATGAGCAACAATTGTTTATGGGCCTGCCGAAGGCGGCACTGGCACCCGGGCAGCCTTATTTGACCAGCGCGAGCTTTTTCGTTTGATTGAACGTCTTCGTCTCGATCCGGTAAAAATAGACGCCCGAAGGAAGCGGATGTCCCTTTTCATTCCGTCCATCCCAAGTGATCGAATGCGTGCCGGCATCTTGCACGCGATCGACCAGCGTGACCAACTTTTCGCCAAGCATGTTGTAGATTTTCAAAATGACTTGCTCTTTTCGGGGAAGCGAGTAGGCGATTGTCGTGGTTGGATTTCCCGCAGAGCGGGATGTCGCTCCGCTCCAGAAAGGGTTCGGATAGTTTTGCTTCAAAGCAAAATCGCCGGGAAGCCGCGAACCGTTTTCTTTGACGCCCGTTGTGATGCCTCTGCCCTCGGTGACGGTGATAAAACGATTGACGGGAACATTGCGCGCTATGTCCACATTGCCGGAAGGCCATTCAACTTTCAGTGAATCGATCGAAGCCGCGTTGCCAAAACCGAAGTGCGCATCCAGCATGTTATGGCCGTTAAAGCTGTTTTGGCTCGAAATCTCGCGCCTCTGCCAAACGGCCTTGCCGGTGATGGTTGCTTGCGTCCGAACCTTGGCGCCGATGGCAGCGCGGTTTGACATCGTGCCAACGCAACGGATGATGATCCAACTATTGCTATTATTGAGATCATTGCGATACAAAGCTTTCATCGCGCTGTCGCCGGTGACGAAGAGATCGAGATCACCGTCGTTGTCATAATCACCCGCCGTGGCGCCGGGGTGTAGAGCGGTTCCCGAGGTCAAAGCGCCCATATTGACGCCGGCGAAAGCGCCGTCACCATTGTTGCGATAATAGCGAGTGGTGAAACCGGGTCCTTTTGTCACCAACACATCTAAATCTCCATCATTGTCATAATCACCCCAATTTTGCCCGAGTGAGCCATCGACATCCGTGACAATGGTCCCTACCTGTGTGCCGGTCATGCGCGTGAACGTACCCCCATTATTGCGATAAAGATTGTTGGCTAAACCCAGCCTCGTCGGCGACAAGCCCCAGTTGGTCAAATAGGCGTCGAGATCGCCGTCGTTGTCGTAATCGATCCAGTTCCAAACTTGCCCATCGACGCGATCGGTGGCGATGGGCGCAGTGGTGATGCGCTCAAAATTGGCGGCGCCGGTTTCTTTCAACAGATTTCGGTAAAGAAAATCCGGCGCGAGAATGCCGGTCGCCGGGCCGCTGGCGATGAACAAATCCACATCGCCGTCATTATCGTAATCCGACCACGTTGCCACCGTATAAGGCGCCAGCGCCGTGACAAACTGGCCGGTCGTCACGCGTGTAAAAGTGTAATTCGGTGGCCCGTCATTGTGAAACAAGTGATTGGAGGTGGGCGGTTGCCCAACGAAATTGGCCGGGTGCGTGATCATCAAATCGACGTTGCCATCATTATCGTAATCGGCCCAAGCGCAAGCCCAGCCGCGTGTTGCCAGGCTGTCGCCGATAGCACCCGTCTTGATGGGTGCGAACGTTTCATTGCCGTTGTTGCGATAAAGCCGCGAGGTGCCGCCGGAATAAAAACAGTCGAGATCGCCGTCATTGTCATAATCCGCCCAACTATTGCCGCTGCCGGCGAATTGAGATTGATTGGCGCCGATGCCGCTGGCGATTTTGGTGAATGCGCCGCCGTCGTTGCGATACAAGAAGAAGCGATTGGCGAACAGATCGAGCCTGTCATCATTATTGAAATCGATCCAGCTTGCGCCCACGTAGAGGCCGGTGTCGCCACGTCGCTCGCCTATGGTAATCGGATTCGCCGGATCGGTGATTTTGACGAATGTTTGGCTGTGCAGGATTGTGCTGCCAATCAGAGTGAGCGCCAGCAGCGCTTTTGGCATGACGCGCGCCGGTCGCAGTGAGTCGAAGCGATGCAACATATTCCGCCTCCGTTGTGATTGGTTAAACTTGGCAGAAATAAAATATTTCCGCCAAGCATCTGCCGTTGTGAATCACGGCTTACTTTCAGCCATTGGGATCGCTGCCCGCACTTCTGCCGGCTTTGACATGGGTTTTAACCTTCATCGTTTTCACCTCCTTTCTATTCATGAATAAGATCTTGTCAACGCCAGTTTCGGGGGTTGTGCAAAAGAATCGGTTTCAAGCCTGTAAAGCAAGTTAGATGCCTCAATGTCAAATGGATCGTTGAGAACACTCAAAGTGGTCTTTCATATTTAAAGAAAAACAGGCTTTCTCTCAACTACCCGATCAGGTGGTTTTTAAATATTTTTTAACGCGAAAATGGGAGGGCAGAATCGGGTTGGCAAAAAACGAGGAAGCTGGAAATATGGAAAGGCGAAGAAGAAGACAAAATTCAGATCAAATGCTTCTCAAAAGCCCTGGCAATGGCCTCGGCCTGCGTGTGGACGTGCAGCAGCTCGTAGATTTTTTTGATGTGGCACTTCACCGTGTTTTCACTGATAAACAGCTCTTCGCCGATGGTGCGATAGCTTTTGCCTTCGCGCAGTTTTTGCAAAATTTCTTTTTGCCGGCCCGTCAGTTGCGGACCATCGTCGACGTTTTGAAATGAGCCTACGACCAGCCGCGCGATCTTGGTGCTCATCGGTGCGCCGCCGGCCACCACTTCTTTGATGCTCGCC
>JBOHQZ010000662.1:0-4237 GCA_050732275.1 bacterium | reverse complement strand
TCTGCATGGTGACTTGCACGAAATCGGCGGCACGGAAGATCACGTCCACGTCTTGATAAGTCTGCGACCGTCACATCGTCTCGATGTCGTCGTGGACAATCTAAAAAGCGCCGGCGCTGAAATGATCAACAAATTAGCACTCGGGCAGCCTTTGGAGTGGGAGGCTGGCTACGGCGTGCTCTCGCTCCGCAATAAAGATGTCGAAATCGTCTCGGAATACATCCGCACCCAGAAAGAACGTCATCAGAAAGGCGATTTGATTGGAAAGATGGAGCGGACGAAATAAGAAGGACAAAAAGCAAACGGCAAAAAGAAAAAAGCTAAAAAAACGCCACCGGCTCGCAAGGCGCGACCTGCGTGGCGTTATTATTTCGAAGTTTGGCAGAACGAAGTTTCTGCCGGTTTTGCGCATTCCTGACGATTGCCGGTAATTTAAAGATGGTTAGGTTCATTCCACCTCGCTCACCTCGATTCACCTCACTTGCCTTTTAGTTGTCCTTACGCTACCTGCTCCAGTAGGGGGACAGTCAGCTCTTCATTTTAGTATGTCGTGAGGAAAGAGCATGATAAATGACTACCGCTGTTTTTCTCGTCGGCTTTTGTGGCTGGTTTCTCTCGCGCTTTTGTCATTCAGCCTGACCAACGGGCAGGCACAATCCATTCAATTCCACGATGTGAGTGCCGCCGCCGGAATCACTTCGAATGATCCCAACGGGTTCGGGCATGGATCGTCATTCGGCGATTTTAACGGCGACGGCCGTCCGGATATTTACATGATGTCGTACGCCACCGCCAATTTTCTTTTTCGCAACAATGGCAACACATTCACCGATATTGCAGCTTCCGCCGGAGTGCAATTCCCAACGCAGAGCGATCGCGGCATGGCGGCTGCGGATTATGACAACGACGGTGATCTCGATATCTATATTGCGGCGGGTTATACCGGCAACGTGCTCTATCGCAACAACGGCAACAATACTTTCTCTGACGTTACGTCTTCCGCCGGCGTCCATCTCTCCGGCCAGGGTCAGGGCGTGGCGTGGGGCGATTACAACGACGACGGCCGGCTCGATCTGTTCGTGACCCAAACCGACGGCAACAATGTGCTGTTTCGGCAGGAGAGCGATCATCGTTTTACCGACGCCAGGTCTGCGGCGGGAATTGGCGATTTTAGCCAGAGTCTGCAGCCAGTCTTTTTCGATGTGGATAACGACGGCGATGTCGATTTGTTCGTGGCGCGCCAAGGGAATCAAGCCAATTTGCTTTACATCAACAATGGCAACGGCACGTTCACTGAGCGCGCCCAAAGTTGGGGGATTGATTCCCCGGCACCGCACAGCCAGGGCGCGGCGGTTGGCGATTACGACCGCGACGGCGATTTGGATATTTATGTTTGCGATTTTGACGGCTATAATCTGTTGTTTCGAAATGATGGCAATCGTTTTGCCGAAGTCGCGGCGAGTGCCGGCGTGCGTTCGGACTTTTCCGGCAATCGCGGCGCTCTATTGGCAGATTTCAATGACGACGGCTGGCTCGATATTTACGTGACGCGCCGTAACGACAACAAGATGTATCGAAATAACGGCAACGGCACGTTTAGCGATGTCAGCGCGGCCTCAGGCGCGGCCGATGCCAACGACGGCTACAGCCCATCGATGGCGGATTATGATAATGACGGCGATCTCGATATTTTCTTTTCCAACACCGGCCAGAACAGCGTGCTCTTGCAAAACGATGGGCCGTTTCACAACTGGCTGCAGATCAAGCTTGTTGGCAACACGAGCAATCGCAACGGCGTCGGCGCGAAGCTGACGGCGTGGCTGAACGGCCAACGGCAGACGCAAGCCATCATCTCCGGCCAAGCCTATCTTTGCACCGGCAGCGATCTCACCGCGCATTTTGCGCTGGGGTCGAGCGCCGTGCTGGACAGTCTTATCATTCAGTGGCCCTCCGGTACACGCGACCGTTTTTTAAATCTTGCCGCCAACCAAAAGCCCACGTTGGAAGAAGGGGCCGGCGCGAATAGCGGCCCGGATACGACCCCACCTATTGTCTCCAATGTTGCGGCTGGTGGTTTAACAAGCACATCGGCAACAATTTCCTGGCAAACCGGTGAAGCTGCTGATTCTCAGGTGGAATACGGCTTGACCACGAACTACGGCTCATCTTCGTCACTCAACTCGTCGTTAGTGACTTCGCACACGGTGGCGTTGTCGAGCTTACAGGCCAACACGACTTATCACTATCGCGTTAAATCCAAAGACGCAGCGGGGAACCTAACCACCAGTGGCGATTTTACGTTCACGACGCTCGGGCAATCCAGCACCATCTTTACCGACAATTTTAATGCCGCTTCGCTCAATAGCAGTAATTGGCGCCGAGGCACCAATGCCGGCAATCAGGCCGCGGTGGCGAGCAACGCACTCGAGCTGCGCGCTAGTGGCAACGTCAGCGGCTGGATTGTCACGGCGAATAATTACGCCGCGCTCAACACCACGGTCAGCGTCAAAATCACTACGCCCAATGACGATGGCGATCTCGGTCTCAGCCCGACGTACAATTTGTCGTCTCCTTTTGGCATTTTCGATCAAGCGAATTGGTATCGTTTTTACACCTATCGCAACGGCCATAGCGGTACGTATCGGCTATATGTGCAATGGAAAAAGAACGGCGTCGATAACGGATTGGACGTCACCGGCAATTTGGCGATCACCGGCACGGTGTATCTGCGCTTGCGTTTTGACAATACGCATATTCACTTTGAAGCTTCGGTGAATGGGGTGAATTGGATCGATACGTACAACGAGCTTTTTGGCTTGCCGGGTTATACGTTAAATTCGCCATTTTACTACGAGCTTTCCGGCTACAACACGTCTTTGAACGGCGTGCTGACGGTGGATGATTTTGCGATCAATAGCAACGGCACGCCGACGCCGGATACGCAGCCGCCGCAAATCAGCAACGTTGCGGCACAAAACCTCGCTACTTCAGCGGCAACAATCACCTGGACGACGAATGAAGCGAGTGACACGCAAGTTGAGTACGGCTTGGCCACGAGCTACGGCGCGTCGTCGCCGCTGAATACGGCAATGGTAACGTCGCACACGATAACGCTGTCGAGCTTGCAAGCCAATACGACTTATCATTATCGCGTCAAATCCAAAGATGCCGCGGGCAATCTCGCGACAAGCAACGATTTTACGTTTACCACCCTCTCATCGCAGCCGCCATTCGATGTGACGTTGGAAGCAGAAAATATGTCGATTAAAACCGATGGCGCGGCGCGGCCGCCGGGATGGACAATTTTCGAGAATGGCTACATCGCCGAAAACGTGAATTTTCCAGGCAGCGGGACATATCAAATCACCCTGCGGGCCTTTGGCAAATTGGTCAACGGCGAATGGTCGCAGGCCGAGCTGCGTATCGATCAAAACCCGATGGCGGTCATCACCGTCAATAGCTCGAGCTATAACAATTTTATCACTACGTTTGCCGTTACGGCTGGAACCCATCAGGTGGCGATTGCATTTATTAACGATCTTTATGAGCCACCACTGGATCGCAATCTGTATGTCGATTGGCTGCGGCTTCAGTCGACCGGCCCCTCCGATACGCAGCCGCCGGTGATCTCGAACGTGGCCGCGAACAATATCACCACTTCAGCCGCGACGATTGCTTGGACAACGAATGAAACGAGCGACACACAAGTTGAGTACGGCTTGACCACGAGTTACGGCTCGTCTTCGTCACTCAACTCGTCGTTGATGACTTCGCACACAGCAACTCTGTCAAATTTGCAAGCCAATACAACTTATCACTATCGCGTCAAATCCAAAGATACGGCGGGAAATCTGGCGACGAGCGGCGATTTTACTTTTACGACTTTGCAAGGCGATGTGGCACCGCCGGTGATCTCGAATGTGGCGGCGAGCAATATTACCACTTCAGCCGCGACGATCACATGGACGACGAATGAAACGAGCGACACGCAGGTTGAATACGGCTTGACCACGAGCTACGGCTCGTCTTCGTCACTCAACTCGTCGTTGATGACTTCGCACACAGCAACTCTGTCAAATTTGCAAGCCAATACAACTTATCACTATCGCGTCAAATCCAAAGACGCGGCGGGGAATCTGGCGACCAGCGGCGATTTCACTTTTACGACCTTGCAGGGCGACGTGGCACCGCCGGTGATCTCGAATGTGGCCGCGAGCAATCTCACCGCTTCGGCAGC
>JBOHQZ010000661.1:0-4240 GCA_050732275.1 bacterium | reverse complement strand
CCGCTGCTGAATGGATGCCTCCGCCTTCAGACGCCTGATTGCCAGTGATGAGATTCTGGACGATCAGAGCATCCACATCATCCCACATGGAGATGCCGGCTCCCCGGCTTGCCCTGTTCCCCTTGATGACATTTCTTTTGATGATCGGGGTTGTTCTCTCAAAACCCATGAAGATGCCTCCTCCACTCGTGGTTTCATTGTCGGAGATGACATTGTCAAGGATCTCCGGCGCCCCCCAGCTCTGAAGAATTAGGCAGCCAAAGCTGCTGGCTGGAATGGTCGCCGGAAAAGCCCGCTGCGCTGATCACTTGACTGGCCACACATATGCTCTGAGGGGCCAGGGTCAGGGCGGCGATGATGTTCTTTGAAATTGGAGCAAAAGCACGATTCGACAACCTCACAAAGCACCGCGCGATTCTACGAGGTGTCAAGTCGCATTTGAAAGCGGAGTTGGTCAAGCAGGATGAGCGCCTGCGCGTGAATCAAGCTGTTGCGCCAGGCTTCGCGCAAACGCTCAGCGAAGTTTTTGAGCGAGCCGAAGCCGCATGGGAAATATTTCTTTAACAGATTGCCCCTGATCATTAACTGAAAGAAGAGATGGGCCATCTGCAAGAGGAAGTAGAAGACTTTGGCGGAATTGTAGTTGTGAGAGTAGAGGTGTTCCAGAGCGAAGCCGCCGTGCTTTTGCGAGTTAAATCCTTGGTTTTCGATTTTCCAGCGATCCCTCCCAGCAGCTTGGGCAACTTCGCGGACGTTGCCCTTGACGATTTCCAGATCGGTCACCCACATGAAGCGCGTTGTATTGGGCTGACCGCGTTTAGCTTTGGTCTCGTTTAGTTCGATGACGTTGAGTTGATGCTCTCGATCTTGAGTGTCGCAATATTGAATCCCGTTGACCCAACGGAATTCCTGCCTGGTCTCGACTGGCCTGACGAACTGTTGTTTGAACCGTTGTTCGGGATGAAGCTTGGCGAGGCCGACAAATTCCTGGTAGACGCTGGAGAGGTCTTTCTCCTTGAGGACGATCGCAAAGCGCCAGCCGTGGTCGTAGCAGATCTGAAAAGTCGGGCCTCCGGCAAACAATCCATCGAGCGACAAACAGATCGGCAATCGCGGAAACCGCTCTTTGAGTCGTGCGGCGAGCCGATAAAAGGCATTCAACTCACAATCCTGTTTGGTCGGATCAGGGTCCGGATTCTCAATGAACTCACTGAGGAGCGAGAAGGCGAAGCCGTCAGGAGTAACGAGCTTGGCTTCGAGGACGTGATGATAGTAGGTCGTCACTCCATTGTGAGTGCGCGTCAGACAGTGTTTGCAGTGGCGTTCGGAGAATCTGTAGATACCAGTGCCATCAATGGCGACGACGTAGTAACGATCGAGCAGGCGATAGCGTTCGAGGACTTTTTTGCGAATCAAGATTTCGAGGAGCCGAGTGACACATTCTTGGACGTGGAGAGGCGAGACGTTTTTGAAAGCGTGATTGAGAGTGTCGCCGTGCGGCGCATCCTCAACCCCGAACAGTCGCAGGAAGTTGGCCGCTGAAGGCGCATTGTTTCGGAATTTGTGGGCGATTTGGCGACGGGCGCCGAGATGGCAGAGAAACATCAAAATGGCTGTGAAGAACAAGCAGGGCAATGGGTAGATGACCTTGGCCGGATCGCGCGGGTCGTCTACTCCAGCGAGGAAGCGATCGGGTGGGCCAAAAAAGTGCGTGATGGTCGCCAGCGCAATGTGCACTAAGGTTTGCATCTGTTGCTGCGAGAGTTCAATCCCGGCGGCTTCGGCATTCTTAGACTGGATGGGAAAAAGTTCGGCGATGATTTGGGCGTTTGCAATCGGTTGAGTATGATTCGTATCGGGCATAGTCGGCGGTATCAATTGAGTTTGGATTGGTCTCCAACTCAACTTCTACCACGATTATGCCCGGAATGCTCAGGCGCGCCTCCGTCAAAAAATAGAAAATTAGCTCTACGACAGCCTGAAAAACCGTCAGCGCGAAAAATAATTCACGATGTTTTTGCAACTGGCTGTTTGGACACTACTTCTTGCGCGAAGAATTGTCATTCTTCAAAGCTGTAAACAAGGCAGCTCTGAAGAACCAGACGGCTAAAAGCCGTCGCTTGGGATAGTTGCCAGAAAAGTCCCCCCGCTGGCCATTCAACCGGACACACTATGTCTGAGGGGCCAAGGTGAGCGCGGCAATGATGTTCTTTGAAATTGAAGCAAAAGCACGACTCGGCAAGCTCTGCGAAAGCGCCACCATATGTCTATGAGGTGTCAAACCGGATTTGAAAGCGCGATTGGTCAAGCAAGTCGAGAACCTGCTCGTGAAGCAGGCTGTTGCGCCAGGCTTCGCGCAAACGCTCGGCGAAGTTTTTGAGCGAACCGAAGCCGCGCGGGAAATATTTCTTGAACAGAGAGCCGGCGACCATCAGTTGAAAGAAAAGATGGGCCATCTGCAAGAGGAAGTAGAAGACTTTGGCGGATTTGTAGTCGTGAGAGTAGATGTGCTCCAAAGCGAAGCCTCCGCGCTTTTGCGAGTTAAAGCCTTGATTCTCGATCTTCCAGCGATCCCTCCCGGCGCTTTGAGCAACTTCGCGCACGTTGCCCTTGGTGATTTCGAGATTGGTCACCCACATAAAGCGGGTTGTCGTGGGTTGACCATCTTTAGGTTTGGTTTCGTTTAGTTCGACGACGTTGAGAAGGTGCTCCCGATGTTTCGAATCGCGGTACTCGATCCCGTTCACCCAACGGAAATTCCGTTTGATCTCGACTGGCTTGACAATTCGTTCTTTGAGCTGCCCCTCGGGTTGAAGTTTGCTCAGACCGAGGAATTCGTTGTAGACGCTCGGGAGGTCATCCTCCTTCAGGACGATCACGTAACGCCAGTTGTAGAGGTGGCAGCGGAGGAAGACCGGGCCACAAGCGAACAGGCCGTCGAGTGAGAGGCAAATCGGCAAGCGCGGGAAACGCTTTTTGAGTCGCGAGGCTATCCGGTGAAAAGCGTTCAATTCGCAATCCTGCTTGGTCGGATCGGGTTGTGGGTTTTCAATGAACTCACTCATCAGCGAGAAGGAGAGGCCATCCCAAGTGATGAGCTTGGCTTCGAGCACGTAGTGATAATAAGTCGTCATCCCGTTGTGGGTGCGAGTCAGACAGTGCTTGCAATGACGCTTAGTGAAGCTGTAGATGCCCGTGCCGTCAATGGCGACGACGTAGTAACGATCGAGCAGGCGATAGCGTTCGAGGACTTTTTTGCGAATCAAGATTTCGATCAGGCGGGTGACACACTCTTGCGCCCGGAGAGAGTCGAGGTCTTTGAAAGCGTGATCGAGGGTGTCGCCGTGCGGCGCCTGCTCGACTCCGAACAGGCGCGCGAAGTTGGCTGCTGAGGGCGCGTTGTCTCGGAACTTGAGCGCGATTTGGCGGCGCGCCGCCAGATGACAGAGAAACATCAAAAGACCGGTGAAGAGCAAGCAGTGCAAGGGGTAGATGATCTTACTCGGATCGCGCGGGTCGTCCACTCCGACGAGGAAGCGACTGGGCGGGCCAAAGAAGTGCGTGATTGTCGCCAACGCGATGTGGAGCAGGGTTTGCAATTGTTGTTGCGAGAGATCGAGTGGAGCGGCCTCGGAGATTTCAGATGGAGGCGAAAAGAGTTCGGCGATGATTTTGGCGTTTGCAGTTTGTTGAGTATGATTCATTCGGGCATAGTTTGGGCACTATCAGTTGAGTTTGAATTGAACATCAACTCAATTTCTACCACGACTATGCCCGAAATACTCAGGCCGTCTCTATCAGAAAATGGAAATTTGGCTCTTCGACAGGCCGAAAGACCGTCAACGCGAAAAAATAATTCCTGATGTTTTTGTAAGTGGCCGTTTTGGCGGCACTTCTTGCGCGAAGAACTCTCGTTCTTCAGAGCTGCTCTTCCGCAAACTGCTGGATCATCTTCAGCAGGCCTTCGGGAAACGCTATCGCAAGATTGATTTATGTCGCTTGCGTCAATTACAGGATTCATAAAGCGAAGGCGGTTGACCGTTCTTGGTTGCTTCGATTTAGAGAGGATAGGTGAGGTAGACATCCCAAGCCCACTTACCAAGCTGTGCGCCTTGCAGATCTCTTACTCTTGCCCTGTACCGAAACTGGTTGCCATATTGGTCAGTTAGCTTGCTAGTCTTGTACTTGAGTTCTATCACTCCGACGCCCAGTGAATCTAAAGGGTGCAACTCTCCAGGGT
>JBOHQZ010000660.1:0-4252 GCA_050732275.1 bacterium | reverse complement strand
CCGCACTCATTCAGGGCGATAGCCTGCGCGTAAATACCCCCCAAGCCCGTCGCGCGCTGCAATTGCTCGTGGATTTGGTGGGCAAATACAACGTGACGCCCGCAGCGGTAACAGCGTACAAGGAAATTGAGGTGTATGAAGAGGCGCTGGCTCACGATGCCATCTTCTTTCGCGGCTGGCCGGGAAATCTGCGCGGCTACGAAAATCGCTACAGCGATAAGATCCGAAACATTGAGGTGGCGGCGCTGCCGCATTTTGCCGGGGCGAAGCCGGCAGCCGTGTTCGGCGGGTGGAATCTGATGATTTCAAAAGATTCGAATAAGAAAGCCGAGGCGGTCCAATTCATCAAATTTGCCACCAGCAAAGTGATGCAGCAATTGATTTATGAGGAAATGGGTTATTTGCCGGCCAATCAAAGGGTCTACGAAGATACCGCTTTTTACAACCACCATCGCGATCTCCAATACTTCCGCCGGCTTCTCGAACGCGGCGTGCACCGACCCGCGTTGGTCGAATACACGAAAATATCCGATATTCTCTCTTATTACGCCAACAAAGCGATCAAAAAGGAAATCTCGGTCGAAAAGGCTTTGCAAAACGCGGAGGAGATGATCCGCGGCCAAAAAGTTTTGATTAACTAGTTTCTGTTTGAAGGCAGAAGTTTCTATCTGTCATCGCGAGCGTTTCTCAGCGAAGCGATCTCCTCGAACGCTCACCAATCAGGCATTTGAGGAGATTGCTTCGGCAAAAAGCGCCTCGCAATGACGTATAAAATGGAGTTTCAGATGGGTTATGGAACCAAAGAAAAAACGCCTCATCGAAAGTCTGCGGCTGTATCATTTTGACTTGAAGCACGTATTGCTGCTCTTCATCGTTTTGGTGGCCGCACAAGTCTTGATTTCATTCGTGCAAAAAATTTCGCTCCGCGATTTTTTGGTCGAAACGCAGGAATGGTACCAGCGCGACTCGGCCGAACGCTTCGCCAATCTGGCCGCCACTTCGATGGAGCTGTTGCTGGAAACGACTTCGCCGGCGCAAAGGCGGAATCAGGAGGAGCGGCGCAAAATCGTTCAGGCGTTCGACATCATTTTCAGCCAGCAGCTTCTGTTGCAGCACGTCGTCGAAACCTGCGTGCTGGTATCGAATGGAGACAAAATTTTCGCGGTTGACAACGGCGAAGTTTTGTACGAATACTTTTTTGACAACCAGACCGATCTTCCCCCCTCGGACATGCCGCACGACGAAGCCATCCGCATGTATCAACAATTTCGCGGCCAAATCGCCTCGACCGAACAAATCCACAGCGTCTTGGAGGGAAAGCAGACCTTTCACGTTTTTGTGCCGTTCGTGCCCAAGGGTGAATACGCAGGAGCGGTGTACATCAAAAATGCGCCGGATTTCGGTTTCGTGACCGCAGAGATCATCGCCAGCTACAATCAATCCAGCCTGGTGGTCATGGGTATGATTCTTTTCGGTTTCATCGGCATGTTTTTCATTTCTTCGTCGACAGTGCAGGAGCGTGACGAGGCGCAACAGCAGCTTTTCAAAGAACGGGAAGACCAGCTCAAAGAAAGGATTCATTATCAAAAAGAAGCGCAGTTCGCCAAACGCATTTACCACACGCACCACAAAGCCGAAAAGGTCATGGGCTTCATCAAGGAAGATTTGCGCGAGCTTTCGGCCGCCAACCTCGACGCGATCAAATATCGCGTCACGAAATACGCCAACTTCATGTCGCGCGTGATCTATGACATGAAGTCGTATGATCCCCCTATTCAAGCTATTCGCAATCCCATTTTTCAAACCAATTTGAACGAAGTCATTTGTTTTATTATCGACCATATTTGCCTGCGCACGGCGAAACAATCGCAAAAATATAAGTTTCAGCTTGATTTGGATAAAGGATTGCCGCCGGTACACATCAATGAGTTCGTCGTCTGGGAAATTCTCGAGCCGTTGCTGCAAAACAGCATGGACCACGGCGGTGAAAAGGAAGTTACTGTCACGGTCCGAACGCAGTATGACCGCGAGCGGAGGCAATCGCAAGTGCTGATCGCGGACAATGGCAAGGGCATTTTGCCGGAATTGCTGGAGCCCAATGAAAACGGCATCAAGCGCATTTTTCTCGAAAATATCTCGACGAAGGGAAACGGCTATAACAGCGGCTATGGCTGCTATCTGGCTTATGAAATCTCGAAACAACGATGCGGCTGGGATTTGGACGTCGAGAATTTGCCGGAGCAAGGCTGTCAATTTAAACTGGTCATTTCACCTCATGATTACCCCGATTTTGCAGCATAGTTGTTGCCATGTAAGAATCCAGCGAAGCGGCGTCTCAAACCGAGAAGAAAATTTCCCAACGGATTGAAATCCCGCCATGGCGGGACAACTGATATAAATTTTTTTATCCGTTGCGTTGTTTCTATCAGTTGGGAGGAACTTGCTCTGTTAGTAAAGGTTTTGGCGCTCAAAATCTTAGCGAAATGACCCGTCCGGACGGTTGCCGGAAGCATTACAATTCTTCAAGTGTAATTTAATGAAGGAACCAAGAAAGTCTATGCATGCCGCTGAACCCATCAACCTCTTGCTGATCGAAGATGAAACGTATGACGTGAGGCGCGTGCGCAACACGCTGCGGCCCTTTGAGGCGCGCATTCGCATTCGGGACGTGGTTTCCGACGGCCAAGAGGCCCTGGAGCTGCTGGCGAAGGACAGCAAAAAATACGACGTCGTCATCATGGATTTTCAAATTCCGGGCGCGCTGATCGGGGAAAATCTCATCCGGAAAATCAAGGAGATCGACCGGACGCTGCAGATCATCGTGGCCACCAAAATGACGATCAATGTGACCGACTTCGATTTCGCCAGCAAGCTACTGGAAGCCGGCGCCATGTGGTATTGCACCAAGTATCCGGGTGACATCGATGAGTTCATCTACCAGCCCACCGATTTCGTGCTGAACATCATCAACGCGTACGAAAAAAAGCGCTTGTTGCAGGAGCAGCAACGCTCCGCTAAAAAGCTGCAAAAAAATATTCTGGATATTCTCGACAGCAAACGCCTGGTCGGCGAATCCGCCGTGATGCAAAAGCTGCGCAATCAAATCGAAGTGTATGCCAACACCAATGCCAACGTGGTGATCCTCGGCGCTTCCGGAACCGGCAAAGAGCTGGTGGCTGCGAACATCCATTATCAAAGCAAAAGAAAGCTCGAGAATTTCGTGCCGATCAATTGCGGCAGCCTGCCCGATCCTCTCATCGAAAGCGAGCTGTTCGGTTTCGAGAAAGGCGCGTTCACCGGCGCCAGCGCCAACAAAAAAGGCCTTTTCGAGGTGGCCGATGGTGGAACGATTTTTCTCGACGAGATTACCGAGCTGCCGATTTCGGTGCAATCGAAGCTTTTGCGCGTTTTGCAAAACGGCGAGATTGACAAAATCGGCCGCACCGGCAAGGTCGAAGTGGATGTGAGAGTGATTGCCGCGACCAACCAAGATCTGGAAACAGAGGTTCAGGAAAAACGTTTTCGCGAAGACTTGTACTACCGCTTGAATGTGGTTTCCATCACCGTTCCTCCTCTCACGCAACGGCGCGAAGATATTCCCCTGCTGATCGACCATTTTATGAAACTTTTTAGCACCGAAATGAATCTGGAATTGCCGCAAATATCGGAAGAGGCCGAACAATTATTGTTCGAGCACGACTGGCCGGGCAATGTGCGGGAATTGCAGAATGTCGTGCAACGCCTGCTTTCGATCAGAGCCAAGACCATTACCATGGTGCAGGTAAAAGTGGCGTTGGGGCTGCAACCGGAATCATCGCCGCCGAACAAGGCCACCGACTGGGCGGTTTGGAATCCGGAGCAAATCATGTCGTGGCACGATCTGGAAAAACTGGTACAGGAAAAGTATTTTCGTTTTGTCCGCGAAAACACCGGCTCGGATGCCGAGGCGGCGCGGTTGTTGGGGTTGGCGCCGCCCAATTACCATCGCATGTGCAAGCGGTTGGGAATTAAGTAGTCTCTAAAGAGTGAAATCTGTGCAGAAAAAGCAAGGAAATTTGGCTCACGGAAATGGAACGGCTCACGGAAAAAATTCCGTGAGAGTTCTATTCCGTGAGCGATAATCTTTTTGGTTCCGGCCCTGGCCCAATGCCATTAACTTAGGCTGGAACCGATGCAGGTATTGTGTCCCGAAGGGACAAATGAGAATAGCCCAGAAATTTATTTCTGGGAAAATAAGGCTCAATTCTCCCGC
>JBOHQZ010000659.1:0-4252 GCA_050732275.1 bacterium | reverse complement strand
CTCCGGCATGGCGCGCGGACTGCTCGGCAAGCAACATGCTCTGTTGATGCGGCACAAACGCCGTGAAGCGCTCAAAGAGGCTGATCTTGTGATTCTTGCCGGTGTGCCCTGCGATTTTCGGTTGGATTATGGCCGCCATATTCGGCGTGAGGCGTATCTCATTTCCATCAATCGCAGCCGAAGCGATTTGAAAAAGAATCGGCGCCCCAGTTTGGGAGTGCTCAGTGATCCCGCTTTGTTTTTGCGCTGGCTTACCGAAGTGTTGCCGCAAAATGATCGCTGGAAAAATTGGCGCGAGCAACTGCGGCAACGCGATGAAACGCGCGAGCAAGAAATTTGTCAACAAGCCCAAGAGCCAAGTGAATTGCTGAACCCGGTTCATCTTTGCCGCGAAATCGAAAAAAACATTCCATCCAACAGCGTTATCATCGCCGATGGCGGTGACTTTGTCGCAACGGCTTCGTACATTGTGAGTCCACCCGGGCCGCTCACTTGGCTTGATCCCGGCGTTTTCGGCACACTCGGCGTCGGCGCCGGCTTCGCGCTTGGCGCAAAATTATGTCATCCGGATTCGGAAGTGTGGATTTTATTCGGCGACGGCTCGGTGGGTTACAGCTTGTCGGAATTTGATACGTTCGTGCGACACCAAATTCCCGTGCTAGCCGTGGTGGGCAATGACGCCTGCTGGACGCAAATCGCCCGAGAGCAAGTCGAGATGTTAAAAGATGATGTCGGTACGGTTTTGCGTCACACGGATTATCATATCGTCGCTGAAGGTTTCGGGGGCAAAGGTTTCTTGCTCAAGGACTCTCCAGACATCTGCGAGATTCTGCAACAAGCCAGAAAAGCAGCATCACAAGGCCAACCGGTGTTGGTGAATGCGCACCTCAGCAAAACCGCGTTTCGCAAAGGATCGATTTCGATGTAATCAGTTTGTAGGAGCTCCTTCAGGAGCCAACGCGTGAACGCCTGAAGGCGCGACTACAAACATTTTATTTGGATTTTTACGCCACCAAATCCGGAGGAAGAAACATGAAAAGACGACTTGAGTTCCTCTTTGCTTTTCTACTGCTCTCCGCTCTGCATGCATCCACTTCAACCGCCCAAATTCCCGAGAAACGCCTGCTCACACTCGACGACCTCACTGCCCTCCGCAACGTCAGCGAACCGCAAATTTCTCCGGATGGCGGGTGGGTGGCTTATGCCGTCAGCACCATTGACATGAAAGAGGATAAAAAGAACAGCG
This sequence comes from bacterium, assembly GCA_050732275.1. Taxonomy (GTDB): domain Bacteria; phylum Zhuqueibacterota; class Zhuqueibacteria; order Zhuqueibacterales; family Zhuqueibacteraceae; genus Zhuqueibacter. The sequence goes on along the minus strand of JBOHQZ010000659.1, from coordinate 3,006 downwards.
ACCTGTGGATGACGAGCTGGGACGGCGCAAAGACGGTGCAGCTTACGTTCACGAAAGAGAGTGAGAGCAGTCCGCGCTGGAGTCCGGACGGCAAATATCTGGCGTTTTTATCGAGTCGAAATGTTGAAGAAGAAACTGATCAGATTTGGCTGATGAATCGCGACGGCGGTGAGGCTGAAAAAATTACCGATTTCAAAGGCGGGGTGAATGATTATGTCTGGTCGCCGGATGGCAAACGGCTTGCGCTCATCGTCGCCGATCCTGATTCCGAAGCGATAGCAGCAAAAGATAAATCCGAAAAGAAAACACCGAAGCCTATTGTGATCGACCGTTTTCAATTCAAACAAGATGAAGTCGGTTATTTGCGCCATTTGCGGCAACATCTTTATGTATTCGATCTCGCGACACGCAAAGCCGAGTTGTTGACGCCCGGCGATTACGACGAGTATTTGCCGGCGTGGTCGCCTGATAATTCGTCAATTGTTTTTGTAAGCAAGCGCGGCTCCGATCCGGATCGCCACGACAATTACGATCTTTATGTGATCGAAGCTAAAGCCGATGCGACGCCGCGCCAGCTCACGACGTCCGAAGGCGCGGATTGCCATCCGGATTGGGAGAGCCGGCCGGCGTGGAGTCCGGACGGAAAGTTTATTGCGTATCTGCAAGGTGGTCCGCAGAAGCTGATTTACTACGCGGTATATCAGCTCGCCGTTATTCCGGCGGTAGGCGGCGCAGCAAAATTGGTTGCGCCGATGGATCGCAACATGTACAAACCGCAGTGGTCGGCGGATGGCTCGGCCATTTATTATCTCGTCGAAGATGATCGCACGACTTTGCTTGCCAAAGTGCCGGCGGTTGGCGGGAATGTCGAGCGTTTAATCAAAGAGCGGCGAGAAGTCAGTGACTTTGATCTTTCTCCCGACGGCAAAACTGTTTTACTCTCCAGCCGTCCACAAGAACCGCATGAAGTTTTCGCATTCGACAATAACGCGCTGCGACCGCTGACGCGTAAAAATGAAGCGCTGTTGGCAAAACTCAAGCTCGGCGCGGTGGAAGAAATCAGCTTCAAAAGCAAAGACGGCACGGCGATCAACGGCTTTGTGGTGAAGCCACCGGATTATGTCGCGGGCAAAAAATATCCGGCGATTCTGCGTATTCATGGCGGGCCGGTGTCGCAGTTCGGCAATGAGTTCATGTTTGATTGGCAGCTTTTCGCCGCGCGCGGCTACGTCGTGGTTGGTTGCAATCCGCGCGGCAGCTCCGGTCGCGGCGAGAAATTTTCAACGGAAATCTACGCGGATTGGGGAAATAAAGATGCGCAAGACGTGCTGGCCGCAGTCGATTACGTCGTGGCGCAAGGCATGGCCGATCCGCAACGACTCGGCGTCGGCGGCTGGAGCTATGGCGGCATGTTGACGAATTACACCATCGCGCAGGACACGCGCTTCAAAGCGGCGGTGAGCGGAGCGAGCATTTCGAATATTCTCGCGGGTTACGGAACCGACCAATATATTCGCGAGTATGAAGCAGAACTCGGTACGCCGTGGCGCAATCGCGAAGTTTGGCTGCGCAATTCTTTCCCTTTTATACATGCCGACCGCATCGTCACGCCGACGCTCTTTTTGTGCGGACAGGATGATTTCAACGTGCCGCTGCTCAACTCGGAGCAAATGTATCAAGCGTTACGTAGCCTCGGTATCGACACGCAGCTTGTGATTTATCCCGGCCAATATCACGGCATCACCAAGCCGAGTTATCAGCGCAATCGTTTGGAGCGCTATCTGGCTTGGTACGACAAGTATCTCATGCCAAAGGCGGCAAGCTCAAAAGCCTCTGAAGGATCAAACTAGTGCACTGTTACTTTAATTTCGTAGTCTTGCTCCCTTGTGGAGCATTGTTGCAATCCAAAATTTATTGGCTTCGACAGCGGCCCACAAGGGGCCGGGACTACTCAATACGGGCTTGAGTAGTTACCACAAATTCATTGATGCTCACACTAAAAACCGAAGGACCCATGCAAAAAATCGCGATCATTCCCGGCGACGGCATCGGCATCGACGTCACGCGCGAGGCCGTGAAAGTGCTGCGCCGCGCCAACGAAGTTTTTAAGCTTCCTCTCGATCTGGTGGAATTTGAGTTCGGGGCGGATTATTATCTCAAAACCGGTATCGGCCTGCCGCCCGGACAAATGGAAGAATTTCGGAAAAATTATGCCGCGGTTTATCTCGGCGCGCTCGGCGATCCGCGCATTCCCGACATGCGCCACGGCCGCGAGATTCTATTGGGCATGCGCTTCGAGCTCGATCTCTACATCAACCTGCGTCCGGTGAAGCTGCTGAACGAGCGGCTTTGCCCGCTGAAAGACAAAACCACCAAAGACGTGGATTTCGTCGTCTTTCGGGAAAACACCGAAGGGCCGTATGTCAACGCCGGCGGCATCTTGAAAAAAGGCACCCCCGACGAAGTGGCGACGCAGGAAGCGTATTACACACGCAAAGGCGTCGAGCGCATCATCCGTGCAGCATTTGAATATGCGAAATCTCACAACCGCACGCGCGTCACCATGTCCGACAAATCCAACGTGCTGCGCTTCGGCCACGATCTCTGGCAGCGCGTCTTTGCCAAAGTCGGAGAAGAATATCCCGAAATCGAAAAAGATCATTTCTTCGTCGATGCGCTGGTGATGAAAATGGTGAAGAATCCGGAACACTTTCAAGTCATCGTCACGGAGAATATGCTCGGCGATATTATCACGGATCTCGGCGCGATGCTGCAAGGCGGCCTCGGCATGGCCGGCTCCGGCAATATTCATCCCGGCCGGGTTTCGCTCTTCGAGCCGGTGCATGGCTCAGCGCCGCACATGGCCGGAAAAAACAAGGCGAATCCCCTCGCAGCAATTTTAACGGTGGCGATGATGCTGGATTTCCTCGGCCATCCGCAAGCTGCTGCGGCGGTGGAGGCGGCGGTGCAAAAGTCGGTGGATAACAAGCAAGTGACGGCGGATGT
>JBOHQZ010000658.1:0-4253 GCA_050732275.1 bacterium | reverse complement strand
AACCGGCTTGTCGGAAAAGCCTCGTGCCGCGGCGAGGGGAGAACGGAAAGCCATGGTCGAGGCGACAGTTTCGGCGCCGTCTCCGGCCAGAGAACGAGCGCCAAATGGAAATGGCGTCGAGCCAAATCTTGGCACGATCATTCAACTTACTGAATTGCTGAAGCCGGAAGCCCAATCTCCAAATGTGGAAGCCGTCCGGCTCGGCGCTGCTCATACGCCCGAACCAGTTTGGGATGAGATTGAAGCCAAGACCGAAACCCCATCTGTGGGCGTAGAAAAATCGGCGCCAACCTCCAGCGTCGATGAGGCGCCAAAGCGAAAACGCAAAGCAAAATCACCGAAGCCCATGGAAAGTGTGTCGGCTGTCGAGGCCGGCCTTCCAGTTGCAGAAGCCGCTCGCGCGATGGAAGCTTCGGCAGGTGGCGAGGTTGCTCGCGCCGCTAATGAAAATATCGCCGCGCCGCTCGTAAGCGAAATTCAAACGCCAACTGCAAGCCGGAGTGAAGCCGTTGACAAAGTTGAAGCGGCCGAGTCGCCACAGGCCAAAGCCGGAGAGCAGGCCGCGAGCATCAAAGAAACCGCTTCTCAACCTCATGTTATTGATGCAACACCCGTCGAGGCCAAACCGAAGGCGCCGCCGGCAGTTCGCAGCGAAAGCGCCGGCAAGATTAGTACGGGCGTTTCGCCACAGGCCAAGCCCAAAGCGCCATTGCCCAATGTCAACCAGACGGCGCGCCCTCTCAACGCCAATCGCGGTGTGCCGCCAGGCGTCAGGCCTCAAACGCCGCCGTCAAATCGCAGCCAGGTTGGCCGCGAAATAAATGCGCCGCATGGTGTGCCGCCGAATCGGCCGAAACCGCCATTGCCAGGACGCGAAGAAAATCGCCGCGTTGGCAACGCCAACCCCGGTGCGCCGCAACCGGTTCGGCCCAACGCGCCGCCCGGGAATCGGCAAGAAGCCGAGCGGTCTTCCAATGGACAGCCACTTCAACCTCCGAGGCCGCGACCGCCGGCGCAAAACACGCCGCTGACCAACAATGCGAGGCTTGCTGACGGCAGACCTTTGCAAGGCAGACCGCCGGAAAACAGGCCGCAGCCGGCTATTAACAAAACGGCTCCGGCTGCGAGTAATGCGGCCAATTCCAACAAACTTTTTGAAGAGAAGAGCCTGGCCAATTTGCAAACGATTCGCGAATCCATCGGCCATCTATTTATCGATCCGGCGCGGCAGGAAACTTTGCGTTGCATGAAGAGCGCAGCCGCGGCCATCAACAACCTGGCGCAGCGTTTCGCCTTCAAAGAGATCGCCGATTATGCGGCAACACTGGAGGAGATTTGCACGCGGGTTTTGGACGGCGAGATCAACATGAACAAAAAGATTCTGAACGCTTTTACGGAAATGCCGGGGATTTTTGAAGGCATGATCCAGGGCGACGCGGATGCGAAGGCGGAGGCGAAACGCCACCAAGAACGGCTGAAACGTTTGGCGGATTCTTTTAGCGAAGGCGAAATATTTCAAGCGAAAGCAAATGCAAGGGAAGCGCCGAAAAATCCTCGTCCCCCGATGGGAGGAAGCCCTTTCCCCAAGCCGGGCGGCACAGCATCCGGCCAGAGGCCGGCCTCGACGCCTATCAATAAAGCGGCGCAACAAAATGCCCGCCCCAAACCGGCCACCGAGGTGATGGAATATTTGGACGATCTTTTTTCGGAGAGTAAAATTTCTCCGGGCCGGTGACGCCGGCACAACGGCTGTAGAAAGAAGTCGAATGGGTCCTGCACGCTTGCCTGTCTTAGCACACCACTGGCTTAAGAATAGGGCGATTCGGCAGATACCGAAGCTCTCCCGTAATTCTAATTTCGGTGAATTTTAGGAATGTTTTTCGATGAACGGTCAACGCCAGCAATCGGTAAAATGGGTATTTGTTGCGTTTCTTGTTTTGATCCTCAACAGCGGCTATCTGGCCGCGTTTGCCGACACCTCACTTTTTTATATGATCAACGTCCTGCTCCACGTGGCGCTGGGGATGGCGTTGGTTGTGCCGTTTTTTATTTTCGTCCGGCGGTTTCTGCAAAAAGATGCCCCTAAAGGAAAAGAGCTGGCGATCTATACCGGCAAACTCGGCTACTGGTTTTTGACGCCGTGCGTGCTCACCGGTGTATATTTAACCCTCAAAGGCGCGACAGAGTCCAAGCAATGGATTTTATATCTTCACATCATCGCCGGCCTCATCGGCGCCGGATTTTTTCAGAAGTCGATTCGGAGCGTCGCCCACAAAGTCAGCACTAAAAACTCTTTTGATGTCGCCGGGCGTACAGCGTGGGTGGTTCTGGTCATGGCCGTGTGCATTCCGCTCTTTGCGGGCATTTATCGTTTGATCTTTTCCACTGTCGTCGAGACCATTGTGAATCCGGCGATGGCGCCGGAGAAGATGGCGGATATGGCGATGCGCGGCGAACAAGGCCCGTTTTTTCCCTCGGCAGTTGCCACCTCAACAAACGGTTTGATCTCAACACAATCTTTTTTAAGCTCTCCAAGCTGTGGCCGTTCGCAGTGCCATCCAGACATTTACCGGCAGTGGCGCAGCTCAGCGCACCACTACTCGTCTTTGAACAATCCATGGTATCGAAAAGCGCTCGAACATCTCCAGGAAACGATCGCGCGCTCTGACAGCGGCAATCACACGCTTGCAGCAAAGCCCGAAAAATGGTGCGCCGGATGCCACGATCCGGCCTTGCTCGTCAGCGGCATGCTCGAGCAGCCCCGCCTTGCGGGGCAAGATCTGGCGCAAAAACCCGAAGCGCATGCCGGCGTTGCGTGTACGGCTTGCCACGCCGTAGTGCAAGTGAAGAACACGCTGGGGCAAGGCGGTTATGTTATTGAAGACACGCCGTTGGAGGCATGGGCGACAAGTGAAAGTAAAATACTGCGCCGCTTGCATGACTTTCTGATCCGTGTCGACCCCGAACCGCATCGCAAAAGCATGCTCAAGGCGTTTCATCAAAAAGATTCCGCGGAATTTTGCTCTACTTGTCATAAGGCGCATCTCGATGAGCCGGTGAACCAATTTCGCTGGGTGCGCAGCCTCAACGATTACGATGCCTGGCAAGCCGGTCCGTTTTCCGGGCGCACGGCGCGAGGATTTGAGGCGCCGAAAAGCTGCGTCGATTGCCACATGCCGCTGGTCCGCTCGCGTGATGCTGGCGCCGGCGGCAAGGCTCACGATCATCGTTTTCTCGGGGCGAATACGGCGCTGCCCGTAGTGAATCAGGATCAGAAACAACTCGAAGCCACAACTGAATTTTTGCGCAACAAAATCGTTTCCGTCGATATTTTCGCGCTGGGAAAGCCCGACGCAGGACGGTTTCTTGACGTGTCCAGTCAGCCGGCGAGCAAGGTTGATTCGGCAGCTCAAGAGAAACCACCCGGCCCGTTGTCACCAGCAGATGAACCCGCGCCCTTCACTTTCTTTGCCGTAGGTGATGAGCAGAGCGAAAAAATCGGCGCCGGCGGCTTGACGCGATATCCTGCTACAGTTATCGCACCGATCGCGCAAAGCAATGCCACGGTAAGCCGCAATGAAGAAGTATGTGTTGACGTGGTGGTGCGCTCGCGCAACGTCGGACATTTTTTTCCTTCGGGGACGACCGAGGCCAACGAAGTTTGGCTTGAATTGAAAGCCGTCGATGATCTGGGCAAAATTATTTTTTGGAGCGGCGCCGTTGGCGGCGATGGCAAAGGGCTGGTGGAGCCCAGCGCGCATTTTTATCGTTCTTATCTCGTCGATGGCCGCGGCAATCATATCGACAAAAATAATATTTGGGCCGCCCGCGAAGCCGTGTATGTCAATTTGATTCCGCCCGGCGGCGCCGACATTGCGCATTTCCGCCTGCGCGTGCCCGCGGATTGCGGCAGCAAAATCCATCTGGTGGCCCAATTGAATTACCGCAAATTTAGTTGGCAGCACACCCAGTGGACTTTTTCCGGCGCGCACGATTCGAATCATCGAGATTTCGATGGCGCTTCAGGGTCGTTGACGGAAATAGTGCAAAATGGCCTGGCCTCACTTCCCGAAATTCCAATTGTCGAGATGGCGCGAGATGAGACAACGCTGGCAGTCGTCGCGTCCGATTCCGCCAAGCCCGCGCTCGTGGTGCAAACCGGCGAGCGTGATCCGGAGCGATGGAGCGACTACGGGCTCGGCTTACGCCGTCAGGGCGATTTGAAAAGCGCGGAAGCGGCTTTTCTCAAAGCC
>JBOHQZ010000657.1:0-4255 GCA_050732275.1 bacterium | reverse complement strand
GAGCGCAAATAGCGGATGCGGCGCAATCGGTTTCATCGAATATTTCCGTTGGAAATGTTGGATTCCAGAAATCCAATGATCCAACAATCCAGCGCTCTATAAACACACATGGGAGTTTGAAATGAAAAAGTGGATACTGCTTATTCTCTCTTTTCCACTTTGGACGATGCCGAGCGTGGCGCAGATTGGGTTGTATTTGAACAACAGCAATTTCTACGCGCTTGAGGCGGGGTTTCACAATCCGGCGGCCATCGCGTTTCCGCAGCGGATTCAGGGAATGGTGGGAACGCAGTTTTTGTATGCCGGATTGGCAGGCGACCTGCGCAGCGATATCGCCAGCTACGTGCATCCTCTCAGCGACGACTTGGCCTTCGGCTTGCGTGGGGTTTACTTCAACTCACACCTTTTGCAGCAGGGCAATTTTTCCGCGCTGCTCGCGCAGAAGCTCTTTGGGGATCGACTGAGCGTGGGAATGAATTTCAACGTGCTCACTTATGCGTATGACAAAGATAAATTCAGTCCCGATTTCGACCCCAACGATCCGGTGGCGAAGCGAGGCAGTTCCAAAAATGTTTTCTCCTTCGGGATGGGCCTGCTTTTTCGCCCGAGATGGTGGCTGGCCTTCGGCATGAGTTTCGATGATATAAACCGCCCCAATCTTGCCATTGGAGGCGAGGCGTTCAAAAAACAACCGGTGGCCAAGTTTGGTTTGTGCGTTACTGCTTATCCGCTCATGCCGCAAATCGACGTCATGATCAAGGGCGACGAGGTGTTGTTGCAGGGCGCGGTCCGGCAGAGCCTGCTCGAGCAGAGACTCAATTTCCTGGCCGGCTATGATTTCTCCGGCAAGGATAAAAAAGAATTATTTCTGGAAGCCAATTTCGTACACGGCCAGTTCGGCGTGAGTTACAGTTATCAATATTCGCTCAACGCGGTGAGCGAGATCGCCGGCGGCTCGCATCGCGTTGCTTTGCAATTCAGCGACGGCGGTTTTCCGCGCGTGTATTCGGCGCCGATTATCAAGCTGGACAATCCCACCTTCTCCAGAGTCGATTCGTCGACGATCCGGCTCACCGGCAAAATCTCCCACCGCACCGGCATCGGGCGCGTGGTGATATTGCACAACGATGAACAGGCCAAGGAAATTGTCGATCCGCAGAAACCCAACGAAATGAATTTGTCGATTGAGATGCCGCTCACTGCGGGAAAGAATGAGTTCCAGGTTGTCGTGTATGGAGAAAAAGTGCATCGTTCCCCCAGAATTGTCGCCATCGCTTTGGCAACGGCAAATCTGCCCGAGATCACGATTGTGCCGCCGGAAGAGTCGCGCCTCTCGTCCGGCGTCGTCAAAACGAAAGCTAAAACCGTTCGGCTGAGATATAAAGTCACCAAAGTCGACAGTCTGGCGGACGTCCAAATCAAAGTCAATAAAAATCGTCTCGAAACCCGCGACCTGCGCGTACAGGAAAAAACGGAGAAAGGTTTCACGTTGTGGCAGGATATTGACCTGAACGAGGGGCAAAACCTGATCGAAGTGCGCGCTTCCAATCAAGTTGGTTCCAAGAACGCCGAGCTGAAGATTTTCTACAATCCGCTTTTGGATACCTTGCTTTATCGCAAGACCTGGGCGGTCATCATCGGCATCGATAAATATCGCGATCCCAACGTCGGCCATTTGGATTTTGCCGTCCGCGATGCAACGGGCGTTGAAAAGATGTTGCGCGAGAAATTCAAATTCGACCATTTTATCACGTTGTATAACGATGACGCCACCAATGACCGCATCATCGCCGCTTTAAGCGATTCTTTGCAAAAGGCCGATCCCGAAGACGGCGTTTTTGTGTTTTTTGCCGGGCATGGTTTTACCGTGGTGACGGCGCGAGGAGACACCATCGGCGGCATCGTTCCTTATGACGGCGCGTTCGGCGTTTACACCCCCAACATTTCCATGGAGCAGATCCGAGACACGGCGCGGCTGGTCAATGCCAAGCATATTTTTTATGTGATGGATGCTTGTTACAGCGGCGCCTTATTGGTCAAAATTCGCGGCACACCCAAATCGAATGCCACCCTCAGCAGTCGTATCAAAGAATTTGTCTCCAAACCGGCTCGCGACGTTCTGACGACGGGACAACAAGGCGAAGAGGTTCTCGATGGCGGGCGCAACAATCACAGCATTTTTACCGGTTGGCTATTGGAAGGACTCGAAGGCGTTGCCGATGCGGATCAAGATTCTTACGTTACTGCGAACGAGCTGAGCCGCTACGTCTACGAGAATGTCATCAAAGACGCCAAAATTCATCGCATCAGACAAACGCCACAATTCGGGAAATTAACGACGGATAACGGTGAGTTTGTTTTTGTGCCGAAGTAAGCAAAAAGTTTTTTTTGTGATTCGAAATCCAGCACTCCATCACTCCAACAATCCATTCCCGTCTCTCACACCCACGTCTTCCTCCGCAACAACCCGAACGAAGCCGACAAACCTCGCAGGCGAGCAAAAATCGAGCGACTGAACAGGAAATCGGCGAAGCGATTGAGTTGCTCCAATAATTTTGCATCATAACGAAACCACCACGGCTTTCGTAGGAAGGTGATCGGATCGACGTCGAGATATTTGGTGCGGGTCATTTCCATCAAGCCGTCGCGGCCGTGGGTGCGGCCGTAGCCGCTGGCTTTGGCGCCGCCGTGTGGGGCTTCGCAAGCGCCAACGTGGCTCACGGCGTCGTTGATCAGCACGGCGCCGGCTTCGATGCGCTGCGACAGCGCACGGCCGCGTTTCAGATCAGTTGTCCAGATGCTTGCCGAAAGTCCGTAGGGTGTGGCATTGGCAAAAGTAATGGCTTCGTCAATATCGCGCACCGGCACGATGGGCAGCAGCGGGCCAAACGTTTCTTCCTGTAAAACTTTCATGTCGGGATTGACCTCGACAAGAACTGTTGGCTCGAAAAAGAGTGGACCGAGATCGGGACGGCGCTTGCCGCCACACAGAATTTTTGCACCTTTGGCGACTGCATCGGCAAGTTGCGCTTCCAACACGGCTACTTGCCGCTCGCGAATCATCGGGCCAATGTCGGTTTCCGGATGGCTCCCCGCGCCGAGACGCAAGCGTTTTATCTTATCAACAACTTTGGCAACAAATGGCTCATAAATTTCCTGCTCAACAAAAACGCGCTTGACTGCGACGCAGCTTTGGCCACAATTCATGAAGCGGCCCCAAATCACACCGCTGGTGGCGTGATCGAGATTAACGTCTTTTAGCACGAGCATCGGATCGCTGCCGCCTAATTCCATGACGACCGGAATTAACTTTTCAGCGGCAGCAGCCGCGACTTTTTTTCCGGTGGCGGCACTACCGGTGAAAACAATTTTATCAATGTCGCTCGCCGCCAGCGCCGCGCCGGTGCTGCCATCGCCGGCCACGACTTGAAAGACGCCTTCCGGCAATCCGGCTTCGTGAAACAGCTTTTCCATTTCTAACACAACAGCCGTGGTAAATTCCGAAGGCTTTAAGACCACCGCATTCCCAGCCAGGATCGCCGCCACGGTTCCGCCGAGCGGCAACATGAGCGGATAATTCCATGGCGAGATGATGCCGACGACGCCGAGCGGAACGTGATGAACATAAGCGCGCCGCAGTTTCAACGCCAAATTTTGATGCGGCAATTGCTGCGGGCGCAGCCACAGCGGGCCGTAGCGAAGATAATATTTAACGATGTCGAGACTGATGATCACTTCCGCAATCAAGGCCTCGGCGGTGGGCTTGCCGTTCTCGCGCGTGATCAACGCCGCCATTTCCATCCGGCGCTTGAACAGGGCGTCAAAAAATTTTCTTAAAACCGCGGTGCGCTCTCGCATCGGCGCGGCGCCCCAATTTTTTTGCGCGGCGCGCGCTTTCGCCACCGCGGCTTGCACTTGCTGCGGCGTGGCGCTGTCGTATTCCTGCCAAACTTCGCCGGTCGTGGGGTCGAGGGACTGAATTTTATTCATTATCAAGTGTGCTTTTTTGAATAATGGATTGGTGGATTATTGGATTGCTGGATCGATGCATTATTGGATTGCTGGAGTATTGCATTTCATGGCCAATTGCCCCAACAATCCAACACTCCAGTAATCCATCAATCCAACGATCCAACACTCCAAAACGGCATTAGCCTTCGTGTCTCCCGAGGGCCAGCACGACATTGGTTCCTCCAAAGCCAAAGCCGTTGGAAAACGCATATTTCATGGCAACGGACCGGTGCTTGTTGGCCAC
>JBOHQZ010000656.1:0-4260 GCA_050732275.1 bacterium | reverse complement strand
TTTTTCAACGCCTTTTTGAAGCTTTGCTCGGCTTCTTTCAGCTTGTTCTCGGCGAGCAACGCCTTGCCCTGCGCGACAAGCCGCCAAGCTGTGGAATCCATCGGAGAAACGCTCTGCGCCGGTGAAATCGCCAGTAATATAAAAGGAATCGCAATAAGACTAAAAACCAATTTTCGCATGATCATGCCTCAAGCAATTTTAAATTTTAAATTGAAAATTTTCAATTTAAAATTTTATGCCATCAGAAATTCGATTTATCGCACCCGGCCTCTTGCCGCAACTTTCCACACTGCCTCGACCGTTTCGCCGCGAATGCCGCAAACCTCGTCGTGCATGTTCATCATGCCGCAAGCATGATTCGGAATAAGACGCACGCGGTCGCCGACCTTCAAATCCATCTTGCCGATTGTGCTCGTGATCCGTCCGTGCTCTTCGCTCGAATAATTGAAAGTCAGCTTCGGATGGTCAACCACTATGCCGATGGTCTTGTCGAAGTCCGCAGCGTTGTCCGTACACATCGTTTTATTGCCAGCGTCGATGATCGCACGATCCGGCGCCGGCCGGCTGATAACCGTAGCCAACACACTCGCCGCGATTTGATCTTCGGTGCAGGAACCGAGCTTGAGCTGAACACGATCATAAAACACGTAGTTGCCGGGCCGCAGCTCGGTGATGCCTTCAGCTTTGCCGATGATCATTGCCGAGGGCGTCGAGCCGACGCTGATAGTTTCGCAGGAAAAACCATGCTCGCGCAGAAGTTGAGCCGTTCGCTTCATATCATCCGCGGCTTTCATCACCACGCGTTCGCGCTCTTCGAGATTGGGGAAATTATATGCATGACCTTCGTGCGTGAAAATACCTCTTAATTTGAGACTCGAATATTGATGCAAGCGTTGCACGAGCCCCAGCACCGGTTCCCCTGGCAGCACGCCGCAACGATTCAAACCCGTATTGACTTCAATCATAACTTCGTGCTGAAATCCCTCCTGCTGCATGTGAGCTGCCAACGGTGCAATCACCTCTTCGCTGTCCACGACAGTACACACGTCCGCCAGCCGTTTCAACTGCGCGAGACGGCGCAACTTGTGCTCGCCAACAATGTTGTACGTGATGAGAATGTCATCGATACCGGCATCAGCCATCACTTCCGCCTCGCCGAGCTTTTGGCAAGTGATACCCACCGCGCCGGCGCGCAATTGCATAAACGCAATCTGTGGAATCTTGTGGGTTTTAATATGCGGCCGCAAATTGATGCGCTGCGCTTTGGCAAAATTTGCCATGCGCTGAATGTTCTGCTCGAGCTTGTCGAGGTCGATTAGAACGGCAGGGGTATCGAGGTCGGTGAGTTTCATGTGGCATCCATAAGTTTGAAAGTAAGGTAACAGCAACTCTTAGCGTTTATTTGCGCGGGAAATCCGGAGTAAAACGTTGGCTGGTTGGCTCGTTAGCCAGTTCATAAGTTAACGGGCCAACAGTCAAACCACCTCACCTCGCCACCACCACATAACCGCTCGCCACGTTGTTCCCCTGATCGCGCACGGAGTAAAGATAAACCCCCGGCAACACCTCGCGGCCGCGGTCGTCGCGGCCGTTCCAGATGAATTGGCCGCTAACACCGTTGTGGCTGCTCCAAACCGGAATGCCGTTGGCATCAAAAATTTGCAATGAAGGATTGCGCAAGGCCAAGCCGGAGTAATCAAACTCGATCTGATCGTTGTAGCCGTCGTTGTTGGGTGTAAACGGATTCGGTCTGGCAATCAAACGGTTGCTGAGCGCCATCTGTGAAATTTGCACCACGAGCTTTTGGCTGTTGTTGGCTTCGGTCACCTCGCGAATTTTGTCGCCGGCATCGACGAGCAATTCCACTTCGTGCGTGCCGGTGGTTTGAAAACGTAACGGTAAGCGCACCATCGCGCGGGTGCCAGCATCTAATCTGCTGAACGTCGTATCTTTTTGCGTGCCGCCGTCAACGCGAAACTGCACGCTAAAATTACGGCCAGCATCGGCGCTGCCGGCATTGGCGACCTCGCCGACCACCTCTCCCTGCAAGCCGACGAAGAATGTGCCAACCGGTTGCAGACTTGTCACCGCGAGGTCCGGCAGTTCTTGTCCGATGACAAACGCGTAGATTTCGCGCGCCATCATATTCGGCGGAGACGAGAGATCTTGCGCAGCGATACTTACACTCACCGTATCTCCCGGCGCAAAATTTCCAGGCGGATCATATTCGACTTTGTAATCCTGCAAAACGCCGGTTATTGTCGGTAAAGCCGTTGTCCCATTGACGGTCATGAAGATTGCAGAGAGATCAACACCGGCAACGAGATCGCGCACGTGCAGCACGATATTGGTATTGGGCGAGGCATTGGACGAACCTTTCGCAGGTTGATGGTCTGTCGTAAATGGCGGCTCGACATCTCGCATTGTTGAGAAACGCAACGTGTCCGGGGTCATCACATTAGCAGGCTGCGCCAAATCGCGAGCGCGCACCACAATCTGCACGGTGGCGTTGTAGCGAAAATTTTGCGCTGGTTTGTATTGCAACAGAAAGCCTTGCGGAACCGGTGTGATGGTTGGCGAAACGAGCTGGCCATCGACTTGCATCGTTACGGAATTGCGATCAACACCAGCCAATTCATCGCGCACTTCAACGCGAATGTCGGTATCCAGCGGCACGTTCGTTGCGCCTTTCGCCGGGCGATGGCCGGTGGTGAATGGCGGAATGGTATCCTTGACACTGACAACCACGGAAAAAACATATTTATCCGTCATACGATTCGGTGTCGAAGCCAAATCTGTCGCGTCGATTTGAACATTAACGGTCTCGTTGAATTGAAAGCTGGTCTGGGGTTTATAGCTGAGCAAATAATTGAATTTGTCGCCGGTGATATTGCGGTTGACTCTTTGGCCGTTGAGGCGCAGCACAATCGAATCCTGATTCACGCCGGTGAGCAAATCTTGCACCCGGAGCTCGATTTTGGTATCAGACGGAACATTGGTTGCATTCCGCGCCGGGAAATGATCGAGCGTGAATGGCGGTTCGTTATCACTAACCGTCGTGAATGAATAAATATCATCCGGCGTCATTTGGTTTGGCGGCGAGGCAAGATCTCTGGCGCTGATTCGAACTTGCACGGTTTGATTATCGCGAAATGGCGCTGCCGGTTTGTAGCGCAAAACGTATGCTGACGGTACACCGGTAATCTGTGGTTTGACGATAGTGCCATTAACAGCCATCGTTATCCGGCTCGAATCGACTCCGGGATTAACATCATGAACCTCAACCATGATCTCAGTATCAAGCGGGACGTTTCTCGCGCCGCGCGCCGGGTTGTGATTGATCGTGAACGGCGCCACTTCATCCGGCCCGGCGAGCACAACGAGTGCCACCGTGTCGCTACGAGTAAGTCCACCTCCTGTGCCGGCAACGATGAAATTATAATTTCCTGGCGCCACACTGGTTGTCGTTTGCAATGTGAGCGTCGAAGACGTAGCCGCATTTATACTCATTGGTGTAAAGATCGGTGGGGCCACACCCGGAATTGTTGGAAAAAGCGAAAGGCCCACATTGCCCACAAAACCGCCGCTCGGTTGCATGCGAACGGTATAATTTGCCGCCTGCCCTGCCGGCACGGTTTGGCTTTTCGGTGTCGCGGTCAGTATAAAATTTGGAAGCGAGGCAGCGCAAGAAGGAATAATAATGGTACGCGCCGCCGAAATCGTCGTAGCATTCGTAGCCGTGACATTGACAATGAAGCCAAGCGTATCATCGACCGACGGGCATTGCGCCAAGACTTTCCACGTCGCAATGCCAATTTGCTGCGAGTTGATATTTGCCGGCGTCACTTGCTTGGAGGCCACCTCACCGCTCGCCAGACGCAAGCCAGGCGGCAAATTGAGCCTGGCCTCGACGCCCGTTGCCGCGCTTGCTCCAGTATTCAATACAATCAAATTAATTTCAAACGGATTGGGTGTGAGCTGCCCGGAAAAAGTTTCGAGACGGGCCGGTGCCGTGAGATTGAGCGCCAATTGGCTGCCGCCGACCGTGGTGGTCACATCGCCGATGCCATAATAAGTTGCAATACCTCGGCGATCATTGGACGCCAAGCGGGTTTCATTCCAGCGCAAGATCACGGCGCTGTCGTCATAAAACGGAATCTGCTGTGGGGTATAGTTCCACTGGACGTTATTGAGAAAACTCCATTGTCCGATGATCAACAAATCCGGGCGAACCGCGTCGCGACCAACCAACGTTCCCTG
>JBOHQZ010000655.1:0-4263 GCA_050732275.1 bacterium | reverse complement strand
ATTTATCCGCTTAATCAGCTCAATCCGCTTACTATTTTTTGTATGCGGATAAAGCGGATTGAGCTGATTAAACCTGTTTGGTTGCGGCCTACGGCCGTGGGCTCGTCCGCGTTGTGCCAAACTCAAGCAAATAGTTCGCTACTTCTCATACACCTCCATCGGCGGACACGCGCAAACTAAATTGCGGTCACCATAGGCATTATCGACGCGGCCAACGGCCGGCCAGAATTTGCGGGCGCGCACCCACGGCAACGGAAACGCCGCCTTCTCGCGCGAGTAGGGCAAATCCCAATTGTCGGCGATCACCACCTCGTCGGTGTGCGGCGCTTTTTTCAAAACATTTTTCTCGCGATCTGCAGCGCCGCGCTCGATTTCTTCAATTTCCTTTCGAATAGAAATCATCGCTTCGCAAAAACGATCCAGCTCCTCTTTAGACTCGCTCTCCGTTGGCTCGATCATCAGTGTGCCCGGCACCGGAAACGACACCGTCGGCGCGTGGAAACCATAATCCATCAAACGCTTGGCAATATCTTCCACCTCCACCCCGGCGCTGGCTTTGAAGCTGCGCATATCGAGAATGAACTCATGCGCCACCCCGCCTTTCGTTCCTTTATATAGAACCGGATAATATTCCGATAGCCGGTGCGCCATGTAATTCGCATTCAGAATCGCCGCCTTTGTCGCCTGGGTCAAGCCCTCACCACCCATCATCGCAATGTACGCCCACGAAATAACCAAAATGTTCGCGCTACCCCACGGCGCCGCAGAGACCGGGCCGATGCCTTTTTCACCGCCGGCTACGCCCGTCGGGGTTGTGACTACCGGATGTCCCGGCAGAAATTTGGCCAAATGGCTAGCCACGCCAATCGGGCCCATGCCAGGACCGCCGCCGCCGTGCGGAATGCAAAACGTTTTGTGCAGATTCACGTGGCATACATCCGCGCCAAGCTCACCCGGCCGGCACAATCCAACCTGTGCGTTGAGATTGGCGCCATCCATATAAACCTGCCCGCCGTTGGCGTGAATGATCTCGCAAATCTCTTTGATCGACTCTTCGAAGACGCCATGCGTTGAAGGATACGTCACCATCAGCGCGGCCAGGCGATCGCGATGCTGCTCGGCTTTGGCTTTAAGATCTGCCACTTCGATGTTGCCTTTGTCGTCACATTTGACGACGACAACCTCCATTCCCGCCATCACCGCGCTCGCGGGGTTGGTGCCGTGCGCCGACGAAGGGATGAGGCAAACTTGGCGTTGGCTTTCGTCGCGATGCTCGTGGTAAGCGCGGATGACGAGCAAGCCGGCGAATTCGCCTTGCGCGCCGGCATTGGGCTGCAGCGAGACCGCCGCGAAACCGGTGATCTCCGCCAGCCAATCGGAAAGCTGGCGGAAAATTTCTTGATACCCTGTCGTTTGTTCAACCGGCGCAAACGGGTGCAGCTTGCCAAGCTCCGGCCAGGTGATGGGCAGCATCTCCGCGGTGGCGTTGAGCTTCATCGTACACGAGCCAAGCGGAATCATACTCGTGGTCAGCGAGAGATCCTTTACTTCGAGATGGCGCAGATAACGGAGCATTTCCGTTTCGGAGTGATATTTGTTGAAAACCGGATGCTGCAAATAATTCGAGTGGCGCTGCATGCGGCCGTTGTAACCGGGCGCTGTTTCCGCGGTTAACTTGTTGACCGTAAAATCGCGAGTACGGCTCAACGCAAAGGCTTCGAAGAGCGCTGTCAAATCCTCCACGCCAACCGTTTCATCGAGTGCAATTCCCAACGTGCCGTCGCCGTAATCGCGGAGATTGATTTGGCGGACTTCTGCTCTGGCCAAAATCGCCTCGCGAGAATAGCTGCCAATATCGATCCGCAGGGTATCGAAAAAATCATCGTGGAGCACGCGATAGCCAAGGCGCTTGATGCCGGCGGCGAGAACCTTGGCCATGTTATGAACGCGCTCCGCAATTTTTTTGAGACCGTCCGGGCCGTGATAAACTGCGTACATGCCGGCGATGACGGCGAGCAATACTTGCGCCGTGCAGATATTCGACGTCGCCTTTTCGCGGCGAATGTGCTGCTCGCGCGTTTGCAGCGCCATCCGTAGCGCCCGTTTGCCTTGCGCATCCATCGAAACGCCGATAATGCGCCCGGGCATTTGCCGTTTGTAGGCGTCGCGCGTCGCCAAATAAGCCGCGTGGGGGCCGCCATAGCCGAGCGGCACGCCGAAGCGCTGCGTATTGCCGACGGCAGCATCGGCGCCAAATTCGCCCGGCGGGGTCAACAGGGTCAGGCTCAACAAATCCGCGGCCACCGCAACGAGTGCGCCGGCCTCGTGCGCCGCTTTGCAGAAATCGCGATAGTCTTCGACCGCGCCGTCGGTAGTCGGATATTGCAGCAACACGCCAAAAATTTTTTCAGAAAATTTAAGCTCATGATAATCGCCAACGATAATGTCAATGCCCAAAGCCTGCGCCCGCGTTTGCACGATACCGAGGGTTTGCGGATGGCAGCTATCCGCCACGAAAAATTTGGCAGATGGCGGCTGCTTTTTGATGCCATAAAACATCGCCATCGCTTCCGCCGCTGCGGTTCCCTCATCGAGCAACGAAGCGTTGGCGATCTCGAAACCGGTCAAATCCATCACCATGGTTTGAAAATTGAGCAGCGCTTCCAAACGGCCTTGCGCAATTTCGGCTTGATACGGCGTGTACTGCGTGTACCAGCCGGGGTTTTCGAGAATGTTGCGCTGGATCACCGGCGGGGTGATGGTGTCATGATACCCCATGCCGATGTACGAGCGATAAATTTTATTTTTCGCGGTGATTTTTCGCAGTTGGACCAACAACTCGTATTCGCTCATTGCGGCACCGAGTTGGAGTGCGCCCCGGGTACGAATCCCTTCCGGCACCACAGAAGCAATGAAATCATCCAAAGACGGTGTGTTCAGCGCCAGCAGCATCTGCTCTATTTCACTGCCGTCGGGTCCAATGTGGCGTCGCGCGAACGCGTCCGTGCGAGAAAGATCGATAGACATGTTATTCATTCCTCAAAAAATCAAATCCCGCCCTTCCACTTTTAAGCTGGGAAAAGCGGGACGCTTATAAAATTTATAGTTTTTGTCAGGAGCAACAACTGCCGGGCCGTGTTGGCTTATTGCCATATCATTCTGCAGCAATTTTTTGATGCAAAAAAATTCGGCCGCAATACAAAAGGGATTTTCGCTGAACAACATGGCGAGGTGGCAGCTCAATTTTCCCAAATGAACAACGCGAGCGCTTTCACTCGGGAAGCAATTTTTGATATGCGGCGGCGGGCAGGAGATTTTGGAGCTCGCCTTTATTCGATATTTTGATTTTGACCAGCCATCCTTCGCCGTAACAATCCTGGTTGATCAGCTCGGCATGGTCGGCCAATTTGGCATTGACCTCCACCACGGCGCCGCTCAACGGCGCAAACAAATCCGACACCGTTTTAACCGCTTCGATCGTGCCGAACGACTGCATTTGCGCGACCGTGGAACCAACGGCGGGAAGCTCGACGAAAACGATATCGCCCAGTTCGCTTTGCGCATATTCGGTGATGCCAATGGTCGCGATCTCACCTGCAATGCGCACCCACTCGTGCTCTTTCGTATACAGCAAATCAGCCGGAAAATTCATACGCCATCCTCGTTGACAAGTTTGATTTTTGCTCAGAAAAAATCATGGCGGTAATGATATTGTTTTGCCTTTTGCCTTTTGCCTTTTGCCTTTTGCCTTTTGCCTTTTGCCTTTTGCCTTTTGCTTCACTCAAGCCGCCAAACCAAGCTGCGTTTCAGCTTTGAGCCGCTTGAAAAAATTCTCGACGTACTTGGTGTCGAAATGGCCGGATTGAAAATCGTGATCGGCCATCACCTTGAGGTGAAACGGTATCGTTGTATGCACGCCTTCGATGATGAACTCGTCCAGCGCGCGCTCCATGCGCTCGATCGCTTCCGCGCGGTTTTTGCCGTAGGCAATCAGCTTGGCGATGAGCGAATCATAAAACGGCGGAATTTTGTAGCCGGCGTAAGCGTGCGTATCGACGCGAATGCCGATGCCGCCCGGCACGTGAAAATATTTGATCGTTCCCGGCGACGGGCGAAATTCATTGGCTGGATCTTCCGCATTGATGCGGCACTCGATGGCGTGGCCGCGCATTTTGAAATTCGGATTGATGTGATCGAGCCGCTCGCCGCGCGCGACGCGGATTTGCTCCTTCACCAGATCCAGGCCGTAAACCGATTCCGTCA
>JBOHQZ010000654.1:0-4264 GCA_050732275.1 bacterium | reverse complement strand
ATATTCGGTGTATCCTTGTTAAAAGTTCATTGAGTTCTATAGGCCTCTCCCTGACAGTCAATCTAATTCGTGAGCTTGAAAAGCGCAAGCGAAATTTTGCTTTCGTGCTTATTCTGCTTTTTTCTGCGCCGCCGCGGTTAATCTTTGCACCAACTCTCGCGTTGCCGCTAAATCCCTATGCTGCAGCCGCTCGTAAATTGCCAGCGCGTCTTGGGCCAACGGCAGCGCCAAGTCCGGTCGGCCTTCCGCTTCCCACACACATGCGAGGCCATATTGCGCTTGTGCAATCGGCTCAACGTAACCGACTTCTTGCGCCAGCGCAAATCCTTGTTCAAACCATTGGCGTGCTTCAACCGATTGTTGGCGGTCGAGGGCGAGTGAGCCCAAGTAGCCTGATATGTAAGCTTGTAACTCTTTTTGCTCTTCTTGCCGCGCTAATTCCAACGCCTCGCGGTAATATTCCTCCGCCGCATCATAATTCTTGCGTTCAAGGGCAAGGTCGCCCAAATCGTTGAGCACGATGGCAACATGGTTATCATCGCCTGAATGAAGAACGAGAGGGCATTCAGCGCGGCCACTTCCTGCGCGCCCAGTTCTTTCCGCGCTTCCTGATAGATAAATTCCTGCATTGGCGATTCGCGGTTAGCACCGTGGCGCAGCATCTCCAACGCGCGGTCGAAGCTCAAAGCTTTCGCGCGCATCAGGCCGAGCGTCCAGATCAGTGCCAGCGGCGAACCGCCGGTTTCGTTAAAAAGCTCGCGCCACTTCTCTTCGCTCGCGCGGCGCAGAGTCTCGGCTAGCCGCGCTTCGCGGCTTGCTTCATGTTGGATGATCTGACGCGCCGTTTCCCAAGTCAACTGTTCCAGTCGCAGCCACAACGCGCCTTCGCCGCCGCGTCGCCGGCTGGTCAACATAGCTTTGCAGCCTTGCGGCAGAAATCGCAAGAAATCCGCCAGCGCTTCCTGCTCTTCTTTAGTCAACGTTTCGAGGTTGTCGTAAATGAGCAGGCCACGCTTTGAACGCAGCGTTTCCAACAAAGCCCGGCGCTTGGCTTCGCCGGTTAATTTCGCGATGCCGATCTGGCCCAACACGCGAGCGGTTTCGTTGACAAACTCATCCAGCGTGGCCGCGACCGGCGATTGTTCTTTAATGCCGCTCGGCTCCAAACGTTTCAGTTTCGCGCTGACGAAGATAAACGCTTCGAACAGGCCGGCCTCCTTGCAGCGATACGCCGCTTCCATGGCCAGCGCGGTTTTGCCGATGCCGCCGATGCCGTCAATCACCACGCCCCAGCCGCGCTCTTCAGGGCTGAGCGCTTGCAGCACCGTTTCCATTTCTTGCGTGCGTCCGAAAAACGCGGCGCGACGCGGCAAATTATCGGGCGGCTGCGGCGCCAGCACTTGCATTTCTTGGGCGGAAACCGTGCGGCCTTTTTCCTTTTCGCTATATTCAAGCAGAAGCTTTTGCAAATTATCCAACAGCAGCTTTTCAAACGCTTCCGTAGAGTCAAAAGTTTGGTACAATCCCGGATGCTCGCCTTTGATCGCTTCGAATTGTGCAAAGAATTCATTCACTTTTTTAGCTTGATCGAAGTCGATGGCAGTCAGATCGACTTGTCGTGTGCAGCGATACATCATGATGCGCGGCTTTTCGAATTGTTGCCACAGACGAAAGGCGGTTTTAAATTCTTCCTCCGTGCCCGAGAGATATTCCTTTTGGGTTTGCGGATCCTTGCCGCCTGGCGGCGTGCCGAACCGATGCCAGAGAATGCCGATGAAAACGTCCCAAGTCGTTGGCTGCAGTTGGTCGAAAATCACCTGTTGCGGACGTCCTATATCAGGCACGACTTTGCGCCAGTCCACCACTTCAACTGACAGGCCAATGTGATCGGCCAATGGTTTTAACAGGCCCACCACGGTTTCCAACTTGGCGCGCTCGGTTGCCACATCAGAAGGCGACGCGGCGAAGATGCGTAATTTTTTGAGAGACTGATTGGGGTTCATTTGATCCCACCAATGCTTTGTGTTTCCTGTTGCCTTCTGGAAAAAAGGCTTGACAATATCGTCATTAAGCCTTATATTTGATCAAGTCTTTTATGAGCGAAAGGTCGGGCTCATGTCCGTGCTCCTGTGAAAACGGGACTAGCTCATAAAGGGCTTATTTTTTTGATGTCAAAGAGATTATCTGAGTGATAGTAGTTGTTTGGATACTTCGCCAAATCGTACACATCCCAAACCTGCTTGACTTTATCCTTCACAAAATCAAAATACTGCATCTCTCCTTTCGTGAATACTCGATAGATTGCCCAATTCATATAGTCAATAATTTGTTGACAAGGTTCACCGATTGACGTTTGCGGCTGAACGGTAATCGCGATGTGATCTTTATATCCCACCGCTCTTCAAATCGTTCTATGCCAGAACGTAAGGCGGCCTCGAAATGTTGCTGTCGTGTCCGCGAACCTCGTTTGTCAAAATAAATATAGTTAATCGCATGCTCGTGCAATACATTTTCAAACAGCCGCGACACCAAGTTGTCGTAGAATTTGCTCTCCTTGCGATTAAAGCTTGTCGTAAAGACTTTTTCAATCTTGCGGGCAACAATAAATTGGCTTTCGAAAGGAAGATTGGCAATAAGCTTATAAACGGCTTGTCGAACCTCCGGACAATCATCCTTAGCATGAAAGGCACGCAAGCTTCTTTTGAGTGAAGGTACAGTCGCCAAATAATTGTCAGCGGCCAGTTCCTTTCGCAAACGACCCAATTCATCACGTATATTCTGCGGCTGATCGGTCGAAATGAAGGCAAGAATCAAAATCGGCGAACACCCTTTTTCACCGACGATGAGATGGCCTTTGGCATTATAAAAGGTCGGATCGCCGGATTCATCCACAAAGAAATAATGACTATTCTGCTGTTGCGATTCCATCATGCCTCCCTCGATTATCCGCTCAATCCGTTAAATCCGCTTACTGCTTTTTTGCAAACGGATTGAGCAGATTTAGCGGATAGATTTCTTTTTCGGTCTGCCAGTTTTCTTCCGCCGACCGCCGTCTTCTTCTTCATCCTCCATCGCCACCTTCACCGCTCTGCGCGTGCGCTTCTTCCATTCCACTTCGGATTCTAATTTGCGCAGCGGACGATCCGGCACTTCGACGATGAGCTTGCCATTGCCGCTGCTGATATCTTCGCGGCGTGCGGTTTTCAAAGTGTCAGCCAAAAATTTTCCGGTGTACGACTCCGGCGCTTTCACCACTTCTTCCGGCGTGCCGGTGGCGATAATGCGTCCGCCGGCATCGCCGCCTTCCGGACCGAGGTCGATAATGTAATCCGCCGTTTTGATGACGTCGAGATTGTGCTCGATGACGATCACCGTATTGCCCATATCGACGAGACGATTGAGCACGCCGAGCAGCATTTTTACATCTTCAAAGTGCAAGCCGGTGGTCGGTTCATCGAGAATGTAAACCGTGCGGCCGGTGGCAACTCGCGAAAGCTCGGTCGCCAGTTTCACGCGCTGCGCCTCGCCGCCGGATAGCGTCGTCGCTTGCTGGCCGAGGTGAATGTAACTGAGGCCGACATCGAAAAGCGTTTGCAATTTTCTCTTTAATGGGGGAACATGTTGGAAAAATTCGAGCGCCTGGCTCACGGTCATATCCAAAATTTCGGCAATCGA
Source organism: bacterium (assembly GCA_050732275.1). Lineage (GTDB taxonomy): Bacteria > Zhuqueibacterota > Zhuqueibacteria > Zhuqueibacterales > Zhuqueibacteraceae > Zhuqueibacter. The sequence continues at coordinate 589 of JBOHQZ010000654.1, read as the reverse complement.
CATGCCTTTATATTTCACCTCGAGCGTCTCGCGGTTGTAGCGCTTGCCTTTGCACACTTCGCAGGTCACATACACGTCCGGCAAAAAGTGCATTTCGATTTTGATGATGCCATCGCCTTGACAAGCCTCGCAGCGCCCGCCTTTCACATTGAAGCTGAAACGCCCCGGCTTATAGCCGCGAATTTTGGCCTCCTGCGTTTGTGTGAACAAATCGCGAATGAGCGTGAACAAGCCGGTGTAAGTCGCCGGATTGCTGCGCGGCGTGCGGCCAATCGGCGACTGGTCGATATCGATGACCTTGTCGAGATGCTGCAAGCCGAGCAATTTTTTGAAGGCCAGCGGCTGCGCTTTCGCACTGTTGATTTCGCGCGCCAGCACGCGATACAGCGTTTCGTTAATCAGCGTCGACTTGCCCGAGCCGGAAACGCCGGTAATGACATTGAATACGCCGAGCGGAATTTTGACGCTCACTTCTTTGAGATTGTTGCCGGCCGCGCCGACCAGCTCGAGAGCGGCGCCGTTTCCCGAACGGCGCTTGAGTGGAACCGGAATATATTTTCGCCCCGAGAGATACGCGCCGGTCAATGAC
>JBOHQZ010000653.1:0-4265 GCA_050732275.1 bacterium | reverse complement strand
GGGAGGTGATCAAGAGGTAATCAATCAGCTAAACGTTACTGCCAATAATATACAGAACTACTTTTGAAAAAGCAAGATCGCTGTGGAAAAATTTGCGGCGGTGACGCCAAATTATAACTCGATTGTAATTTCCAAGGTTTTGGCAAAATATTTGTAGCTCGAATAGGTCGCTGAAACCGTCATGCGTAAAGTGTATTTTCCCGGCGGCACCGGCGCCATTTTTTGCAAGGTATTTTGATCGTAGCGGCGCTGATTATCGACTAACCATGAAGAAACCGGTTCCCAGCCGCCGCCCAACAATTCCTGCTGCGGCCCGGAGAAGCGCAGCGTTTTGTCCATCGGCTTGGCCAGCACGTTGCCGCGCGCATCGAGAATTTCCAGCGTCATGTAGCTCGGCTCGGTGAGAAAATAATCGAGCTGCAGCAGGCCCTGATTCTCTTTTGATGAATTTGCAGAGGAGCCGGGGTGGTGCTTGGATGCGCGCAGATTGAGTACGTCGGTGCCGACCCAATAATATTGTGCCGACTCGCGGTCGTCGATAAGCACCTGGCCGAAGCGTTTGTAAATCGCGATACCGCGCGGCTCGATGAACTCCTTCTCGTCGTCGCCCATTCGGCCGAACGTGGTCAGATAATTCAGCTCGCGGTCGAATTTGTGTACGCAATGGTTGTTGAAATCCGTGACATAAACATTGCTGTAATAATCAAGCGCCGCATACATGAGCTTCGCTGTTGGCTTGTCCAATGCCGCCATATTCACAGTTTTAAGCAAGCGCCCATCGCGAGTGAATTTCTGCAAGCGCTGGCCGCTCAGATCGACAACAGCGACGAAATTGTCTTTATGAAAGGACCAGCCATCAGTGCTGTCGGTCACAGCAATTGCGGAAGGTGAGGAAAATTTTCCCGCTTCATCCCAGCTTTGGATTAATTGGTCATCGCGAAAAACCAGCACGCGGTGGTTGCCGGTGTCGGCAACGAACACGGTGCGATCCGCTGAGATCGCCACATCTTGCGGCGCCGACATGCCACCGAGTGGCCGCACCCATTTCAGCTCCCGGCCGGGGTTGAAAAAATGCACCACACGATTGTTGCCGGCATCAGCCAGATAAACATCTCCGCCGCGATGCGCCGTGATGCCGCGCGGCCGATTTAGCCGCTTGTCACCTTTTTCATTCAACCCATAAACCGTAATTCCCGTCATCGAGGTGTTATAAATAATCACATCCTGCCCGGAGTTGACGCCATACACAGTAATCTCGTCATCGTCTTTGGTCTCCTTCGGATTATCCCACACCTCGAGCCGAGTCGCCGCAATACCCTGCGGATCGCGCACTTTGACGCGATTCTGCATATAAAGGAAAAGATGTTTGGCGGTGGCTCTGCGCACGCCATAGGTGTGCAAGAAAGTGGGAAAGACGAGCGTGGTGGGGTCGTACTTGCCGTCGGGCGCAATTAAAAAAATGAAAAAAATGAAAACCGCGAAAAAATGACTTTGGCCATGAATGACACGGATTGTTGCGGGCGGCGCTAATCGTTTTAAGCCATGAAATCCGTTGGCGGCCTTTATCCGTTGGTTATTCAGTCTTTGCAGATGCTTCTTTTGATTCGAGGTAAATATCATCCAAAATTTCATTGCTCGCTTCTTCCTCGGCTAGTTGCTGCGCCGCGACCTGCTTCGCCGTGCTTTCATCTTTTACCGTATGAAAATGCTCCCAAATTTTTTGCGCCAAGCTTCCGGTAATGCCTTGCACGAGAATCAGCTCATCCACCGAAGCATTGCGCACGCCCTCGACCGAGCCGAAAAATTTGATCAACGCATTGCGCTTGGCCGAGCCGATGCCGGCAATGCTATCCAGCTCGGAAACCGTCGTGCGCTTCGTGCGCAGCGAGCGATGAAACGTCACGCCGAACCGATGCGCCTCGTCGCGCAGTTGTTGGAGCAATTTTATCCCGGACGACGTTTTGGGGATATTTTGCGGATCGGGCGAGCCGGGCACGAACACTTCGTCCAGCCTTTTCGCGAGCGCCGCAAGCGGAATTTGCAGATTCAACTTTTGCAAAATACCCAACGCGGTGTTGAGCTGGCCTTTGCCGCCGTCAACCAAAATCAAATCCGGCAACGGCATTTTTTGCGCGAGCGAGCCGGAATAGCGGCGCTCCACCGCTTCGGCCATCATCGCGAAATCGTCCGGCGTCTGCTTCGAGCGGATTTTGAATTTGCGGTAATCCGATTTTTTCGGACGGCCGTCTTCAAATGTAACCATCGCGGCGACCGGATCGGTTCCCTGAATGTTGGAAATATCGAAACACTCGATGCGGCGCGGCGGTTTTTCCAAACGCAAATCGCGCTGCAACGCCGCGATGCTGTGCGGCACTTTCATCTTCGCCTGCATCTTTTGCAATTTTAACTCTTGCAAAAGGAGATGCGCATTCTTCGCGCACATTTCAACCAGCTTGGCCTTCTCGCCCAGCTTCGGCGTGACCAGCTTAACCGGGCCGCCTCGCCGATTTTCCAGCCAGCTTTGGATTTCTTCCATCTCCGGAATTTCTGCCGGCAGATGAATTTCTTCCGGAATGAAATCGGCTTTCAAATAAAACTGCTTGGCAAAAGCCGCGACGACGTTCTCATATTTCTCGCCAAACACGCCGTTGAGATAATAATGCTGCCGGCCGATGATTTTGCCGTCGCGCACTTTGAACACCGCGCCGGCCGCGTCTTCGTCTTCCATCGCCACCGCCACGATGTCGCGGTCGGTCAAATCCTCGGTCACCATTTTTTGTTTGTATTGAAAATCTTCGATGAAACGAATGCGGTCGCGCATTTTTGCCGCCTGCTCATAAAGCCGTTTCTCCGCCAGCGTTTGCATTCTCTCTTTCATCTCGTTGACGACGAGACGGTCGCGGCCATTGATGAAGCTCACGACTTGTTGCACGACTTTCGCATACTCTTCCGCTGAAACCAAGCCCTCACAAGGGCCGTCGCATTTCTTGATGTAATAATCGAGGCAGAGCTTGTATTTTTTGCGGGCGATGATCTCCGGGGTGAAATGATAATTGCAACTGCGGATCGGAAAGATGCGCTTTACGGTTTTCAGCAGCGCGCGCATCTGGCCGACATCCGTGTACGGGCCGAAATATTGCGAGCCATCTTTGACGATGCGGCGCGTTGGAAAAATGCGCGGGAACAGCTCGTTGGTGACGCGAATATAAGGAAAGCTTTTATCGTCTTTGAGATTGACGTTGTAGCGCGGCTTGTACTCTTTGATCAGATTCATCTCCAGGATGAGCGCTTCCATCTCCGAGTCGGTGACGATCACTTCGAGATCGGCTACGCGCGAAACGAGCCGTAGCGTCTTCGGATCGAGCGGCCGCGCTTCTTGAAAATACGAGCGCACGCGGTTGCGCAGCACCTTCGCCTTGCCGACATAGATGATCTTGCCCGTTTTGTCGATGAACTGGTAAACGCCGGGTTTGGCGGGCAGGTTGTCGAGCTTGTCTTGGAGAGTTGTGGAAAGGCTCATACAGCAAAAGCAGTAAGCGGATTGAACGGATTTAGCTGATAAAAATCAATTCGCGACTTTTTGATTATAGAGTTTTATAAAAAACATTTACACTCGTAGTCAATTTAATGAAGCAAAATATGAAACGCAAGCCCTACAACGACTAATCCGCTCAATCAGCTATATCCGCTTACAGAGTTTTAATATTTACCCAGCTTCACCTTTTCTCTCAAACTGCTTCTCATAAAGCTGCTGCAATCGTTCGATGGTGTCAACCTGTTCCGGCGATTTGTCGCTGCGAATGCGTTTGATGCGCGCAAAACGCAACGCGAATTTGGATTGGTAGTGCGGGCTGCGTTGAATTTCGTTGTAGGCGACTTCCACGACGATCTGCGGGCGCACGTGTACTGTGTAATTGGTTTCAGAGATTTTTATTTTTTGCAGATTTTCGGTCATCCATTTAAATTCAGCATCGGTGAGGCCCTTGAACGTTTTGCCGATCACCAGAAACTCGCCGCTCTTACTATCGCGCACGGCGAGATGATAATTCGACAGCCAGCCGGTGCGGCGGCCGTAGCCCCAATCTGCGGCGACAATCGCGACATCGAGCGTTTCCGCGGGTTTGATCTTGAACCATTTTTTCCCGCGCGAGCCGGGTTGATAAACGCTCGTCAAATCTTTCGCCATCAAACCTTCGTGGCCGGCTTGCATTGCCTGTTGGAGAAATTGCTCGGCGGCCTTCGCCTCGTTAGCAATGATGCGGCTG
>JBOHQZ010000652.1:0-4269 GCA_050732275.1 bacterium | reverse complement strand
TTAGAGCAAGTACTCCCTAAGCTAAATCAGTTAAACTTACGCCACACTAGTGGCCGTCGTCTTGAATTTATTTCAAGATAGTCTCATCTAAATGCAATAATATTTTAATTTAGCCGAAAGTCATGTATTATCAAGATTGAAAAATACCGCTGTAATATCTTAAAATTTTTGGATGCCTTTCACACATAAGATGCTCGAGTCATTAGGCATATCGAACATCTAACCGGTTCTGTCACGCAAATGGGTGTAGAATGTGACGCTTTCCCAGCACATGGCTTTCGAATTAAATTGGCATTCATATTGCAATCATCAAGTAGATACTGTTTTTATGGCGCTAATAAACTCTGTGGAGCATAAGTATAAACCTTTCGCAATTTCAAAATTGTATTCTTAATCTCGCTATTGCTTCTAGCATGGATATTCTCCTCACCCACGGCTACTTTCTTTACGACGACCCCAAAGAGCAGGCCATTATGAAGCCCTATCCCACCCTGGGCTTGCTGTACATCTCAGCCTATCTCAAGCAGAAAAATTTCGCCGTGGAAATTTTTGACAGCACCTTTGCCGAGAAAAGCCAGTTTGTCGATTTGCTTATCACGAAGAAGCCGAAGCTGGTCGGCATCTACTCGAATCTGATGACCAAATTCAACGTGCTCGAAATGATCTGGCAGGCGAAGTCACAAAATTGCATCGTCATCGTGGGCGGGCCGGACCCGCCGTATTACGCCGAGCAGTATCTCGAGTTCGGTGCGGATGTGGTGGTCATCGGCGAAGGCGAGGAAGCCTTGCAGGAGCTGATTCCACTCCTTTCGTTGGGAAAATTAGAACAACTCGCGACAGTGGCGGGGATTGCTTTCAAAGATGAGCGCGGCCAGATTCAACGCACGCCGGCACGAGATTTACTGCCGAACCTCGACGTGCTGCCGCTGCCGGATCGCGCCGCCATCAACCAGCAAAAGTATGTCGACGTGTGGCGGCAACACCACGGGATGGGCGCGGTGTCGCTCATTACCAGCCGCGGCTGTCCGTATTCTTGCACTTGGTGCAGCCATTCGGTTTACGGCAAAACCTTGCGCAAACGCAGCGCCGCACTCGTCGCTGATGAAGTCGAAGAGATTCTCGCGGCTTATCATCCCGATATGTTGTGGTATGCCGACGATGTGTTCAACATCAACCACAAATGGTTCTTTGAATACGCTGCAGAGCTGAAACGCCGTAATCTCAAAATCCCATTCGAGTGCATCTGTCGCGCCGACCGCATGAACGAGGAGATCGTCCGCACCTTGAAAGAGATGGGCTGCTTCCGTGTCTGGATCGGCTCGGAGAGCGGCTCGCAGCGCTTGCTCGATGCCATGAAGCGCGGCGTCAAAGCCGAACAGGTACAGGCGATGACGCGGCTCGCGAAACGCCACGGTATCGAAACCGGCATGTTTCTCATGTGGGGCTTCGAGGACGAAAATCGCGACGATATCGAGATGACCATCGAGCACGTCAAAAAAGCCAATCCCGATTTGGTGCTGACGACAGTGAGCTATCCCATCAAAGGCACGGAGTATTACAACCGGATGGCCGCGCAAAACGCCGTCGTTGCGAATGGCGCGTGGCAAAGTTCCAACGACCGCGACTATCGCATTCACGGACGGCACTCGAAGCGTTACTATGATTTCGTCAATCGCCGGATGTACAACGAGCTGGCGCTCACGAGATTGCAAGAAAACGGCAATGGAAATTTAGTGCGTCAGATAAAAGCCCGGGTGAATGCCCAGCTCGGCAAGTTGGGAATGGCGATTACGGCACATGAAAAGGAGGTTTGACGATGAATGAAAATACTGTTTAAAGAAATTCGCCAACGGATGAATGAAGACCAACTGATGAAAAATCCGTTGGTCTTCATTCATCCGCTGGGGCATCTTTATGAAGCCTTTTTCCGAGACAGGTTTCTTAGGGAGAGCATTAAAATGTGTAGAATTATTTTTATAGCTGCGTTCATCGCGATGGCCCATAACGCCACAGCACAAACCGAAACGCCGGCGGATTCTTTGCAGACTGGCAGTCTGCGTTACGAAATGCGCTGGCAAACACAGCAAAGTGGCTTGACCTCCTCGTTTCGCGGCCTCTGTGCGGTCAACGAAAAGATCGCATGGGTGAGTGGAACGAAGGGCAGTTACGCGCACACGGTTGACGGCGGTCAAACCTGGATAGCGGATTCCGTCGCCGGCGCCACCAATTTGGATTTCCGCGACGTGCAGGCGTTCGATGCGAATCTGGCTTATCTCATGAGCGCCGGGCCGGGCGAGCTTTCGAGAATCTACAAAACGACGGACGGCGGCAAGAGCTGGCAATTGCAGCACACCAATAAAATTCCCGAGGGCTTTTTTGACGGCATGGCTTTCTGGGATGCTGATAATGGCGTTTTAATTGGTGATCCCGTCAACGGACGTTTGTTCATCCTGCTCACTTCGGACGGCGGCAAAACTTGGCAGCCGCTGCCGCCGAAAAATTCTCCTGCCGTCGTCGCCGGCGAATACGGATTTGCCGCCAGCGGCACCGGCATCGCCGTGCACGGCAAAAATCAAATCTGGATTGCCACCGGCGGCGCTGCCGCTCGTGTGTTTTATTCGAGCGATCGCGGCAAAACCTGGAATGTTGCCAACACCCCGATCGTGAGCGGCAGCCAGTCGTCTGGAATTTTCTCGATTGCATTTCGTGACGCCATGCACGGCGCCATTGTCGGCGGCAATTACCAACAGCCGAACGAAACAAAGGGCAATGCCGCCATCACCAACGACGGCGGCAAAACCTGGGAGCTAATTAAAAATCCTGCATCAGTCGAATATCGCTCGTGTGTGGCTTACGTGCCGAACCTCTCCGTGCCCATGCTCGTCACGGTCGGACCTTCCGGCTCCGATTATTCAGCCGACAGCGGCCAAACGTGGAGGCGATTCAGCAATGAGGGCTACAACACGCTGAGCTTTGCCGGTTCGACAAACACTGGTTGGGCCGCGGGCGCGGACGGGAGAATTGCAAAGTTCTTTAGCGCGAAAAAATCGCAAAACTGAAATTCGATGATCGGCTTTTAAAAATTTCCAACGGATAAAAGCGGCCAACCGATAGTTGAAATCTGTTGGCCGCTTTTATCCGTTGGTTATATCAGATTGTCAAATTTTTCTGCGCATGGTCACCTAATTCATAGAATTTGTCCACACGCACCGTCCACTGAGAACGGCTCGCCCAAACACGCGGAGGCAACATGACCCAACAGCTCAAGCGCATGTTCAGCTTGAAAGATTTGATCATGATCGTTATCGGCACCGTCATCGGCTCGGGCATTTTCATCGTCCCCGCCCTGGTGCTGCGTGAAACCGAAGGCAGCGTGGGTTTGGCAATGCTCGTGTGGACCGTCGCCGGCGTGTTGTCATTTCTCGGCGCCTTGACGTATGCCGAGCTGGGGGCGATGGCGCCCGAAGCCGGCGGCCTTTACGTTTACGTCCGCGACGCGTTCGGCCCGTTGCCGGCCTTTCTCTATGGTTGGACACTTTTCACCGTTATGGCAACCGGCTCGGTGGCCACTCTCGCTGTCGCCTTTGCGTCGTATCTGAATCAGTTGCTGCCGCTGCCTCCGGCTGTACAAAAAATGGTGGCGCTTGCCGTCATTCTGCTCGTCACGGCGATAAACATGCTGAGCACGCGAAAAAGCGCCGGCGTGCAGAATTGGACCACCGGCATCAAAGTGGGCGCGATCATCCTGATGAGCGTCGTACTGCTCGCCTTGGGCAATGGCTTCGCGCAAACCGACGGCACGTTTTGGCCAAAATCATTTGGACTCGATTTGCTCTCCGGCATCGGCATCGCGATGGTGAGCGTGCTGTGGGCATACGAAGGCTGGCAATACGTCACGTATTCGGCCGGCGAAGCACTCGATCCGCAGCGCACGTTTGCGCGCAGCATCGCCATCGGCACGGCGGCGTTGATCGCCATTTATCTCATCGCCAACGTTGCCTATCTTGCCGCGCTCGGACCGATGCAAGCGGCGCAGTCGGAACGAATCGCCGCTCAAGCCGTCGGCACCATCGCCGGTCCTGCTGCCGGCAAGCTGATCGCCGTCGCAATTTTGATTTCGATGTTCAGCGCCGCCAACGCCGTCGTCCTCACTTCGTCGCGGGTTTATTTCGCCATGGCGCGTGACGGCGTTTTCTTCAAGCGCTTCGCCGATATTCATCCGCGCTACGGCACGCCGGCGGCGGCCATCGCCTGGAGCGCCGTTTGCGC